>JBKJSR010000435.1:0-15591 GCA_046594355.1 Bryobacter sp. | reverse complement strand
GATCGTCAATGCCTACGCGACCGACGCCGCGAGTGGAAGTGATCTGCATGAAACGGCTGTTGGCAACGTCGGAAATAGGCGCGTTGAAGTGAGGCGTGTTGGTAAGGTTGAAGACCTCGGCGCGGAACTGGAGGCTGACGCGCTCCGTGATGCGGAATGCGCGGAAGACGCTGCCATCGAGGTTGATGATGCCGGGGCTAGGGAGGATGTTCCAGCCGGCAGTGCCGAAGCGTGCCTCGCGGACCTGGCCGAAGGCGGTGGGATCGAACCAGACTTGACCGGGGCCGGCACCGCCGAGCTTCTGAACGTCGGCCTTGAGCAAGTCGGCGCGCTGGCCGTTGCCCGGGGCATTGAGATCGGTGCCGGGGGCGGTGACGGAGAAGGGCTCGCCGGAGAGGGCGGAGAAGAGGCCATTGATCTGCCAGCCGCCGAGGAACTTTGCGGCGAGGCCGGAGGTGGCATACTGCTTGCCTTTGCCGAAGGGAAGCTCATAGATACCGGTGAACTGGAAGTTGTGGGGGATGTTGAGATCGCTTACGGCGCGGTTGAGGTGGAAGTATTCAGGGAGATGGATGCGGGGGCCGCCGTCGGAATTGATATTGCCGGCGGTGCCCATGTTCTTTGAGAATGTATAGGCGAAGAGGGCCTGGAAGCCGTTGGAGAAGCGCCGTTCGAGTTTGGTCTGGAGGGAGTCGTAGGTATAGGTGCCGAGGCCGGTGACCTGGATGGTGTTGGCGAAACGGCCGAAGCGGACGGCAAGGGGGCGGCTGGGGTTACCACCGCCGACCTTACCGGCGTTGCGGTTCAAGTTGCCGAGCTGATTGACGGAGCGGGTGGCGACGTAGGCGGCTTCGGCGACCCAGCCGGAGGAGAAGCGCTTCTGGAGGGCGAGGTTCCAACTCTGGATGTAGCCGCGGGTCCACTGATTGGGGATGACGGTGTTGGCTTCGACGAAGGGACCGATGTCGATGATGCCGTTGCCGAGCGGCGGAGCGATGATGGCGGGGATGCCTTCGTCAAAGCGGCTGGCAGGGGTCCAGGCGTTGGTGGCGGTCTGGTTGAAAGGAATGAGCAGGGGGTGGTTGGTGCGGAAGGGACGGCCGAGGTTGAAGGGATCGTTGGTGATGCCGTAGCCGGCGCGGACGACGAAGTCATCGCTAATGCGGTAGGCGATGCCGAGGCGGGGGGCGAATTTGGTTTTGCTTTCGTTGACGCCGCAATTTTTGGGGACTACGCCGATGCCGCAGACGAGCATTTTGTTCTGGCCGAAGTCATACTGTTCGAGACCGCGGTCGGCGCGGGTGGGGAAGGGGAAGTATTCCCAACGCACGCCAATGTTGACGGTAAGTTTGTTGCTGACCTGCCACTGATCGCGGAGGTAGGCGGAGTAGAGGGAGAAGCGGGTGGTGAACTGATCGGGGACCATGAGGAGGCGTCCCAGGTTGTTGGTATGGCCGAGGAGGAAGGAGGCCCAGGAGTTGTATTCGGAGGTATTGGGAGCGGCGGATTGGCCCGGGCGGGCGCGGAAGCTGGTTTGGCCGGAGGCGAAACCGAAGCCGCCGGCGGCACCCCAGGGAGCGCCGACGAACTCGGGTTGGGTTTGGTTTAACTGCTGCTTGTAGAAATCGGTGCCGAAGCGGATCTGGTGGCGGCCCTTGTTCCAATTGGCGTTGGCGACGTATTGGAATTGGGGATCTTTATTGATATACGGCATGAAGTTATTGGGGTGGCCGAAGTTGGCGAATCCACCGACCTGGAACTGGGGCAGGCCGCCCTCGAAGAAGCGGGTGCCGTTGGTGCCGGGGAGTTTGAAGATATCGCGACCGACGTTTTCATCGAGACGGGGCTGGCGGGAATCGCCCTGCATGCGGGTCCAGCCGAAGTAGGCGCCGATGATGATGGAAGGGGTCATGACGTAGGTGGCGGCGAAGGTGGTGGAGTAGGAGTTGCCGGTAGCGAGGCCGACCTGACCGCCGGCGACGGGAGGGCCGCCGAGATCCTTGCCAAAGAAGCCTGGGTTCGCGGAGCGGTAATCGAGGATGGAGATGCGGGCGTAGGTGGTGAGTTTTTCGGAGGCGTTGTAGTTGATTTTGGTGTCGAGGGTATTGCGATCGAAGTTGTAGCCGTTGCCGGCGAAGAAGTTGTTGACGGTACCGGGAGAGATGGGATTGGGAAAGAGCGCGGCGAGGCGAGCGGCGGTCGGGCTGACGCGGGAGGGAGGGATGAAGTTATTTGGGAAGGGGGAGCGGTCGAAGCTGTCGGCAGTGCCGGTGGCGGGGTCGAAGATGGGCCGGTCGGCGAGGGCACCGGAGAGGTCGCCCTGGCGCATGGCGGGGGTGGGGATGGAGGTTAGCGCGGAGGCAAACTTGCGGTCGCGGGTGGCCTCAAAGCTGGCGAAATAGAAGAGCTTGTTCTTGACGACCGGACCACCGAGGGATGCGCCGAACTGATTGAAGATGTACTTGGGATTGCGCTGGCCCGAGGGCAGGAAAAAGGGTTTGGCCTTGGTGGTGTTGGAGTTGTAGTATTCAAACGCGGAACCGTGGAGTTCATTGGTGCCGGACTTGATTTGAACGTTGATGACGGCGCCGCCGGCGAGGCCTTGTTCGGCGTCGAAGGCGTTGGTGACGACATTGACGGTTTCGATGGATTCGAGGGCAGGGACGTAGGCGACGATGTGGGGGAGCCAGACGTTGGTGGAAGAGGCACCGTCGATGCGGGTGTTGTTGGAACTGGAACTGGTGCCGTTGACGTTGAACTGAAGAGCGCGGGAGGGGTTGGCGGGAACGGAGTGGGCGTTGCGCGGGGGCGAGAAGCCGGGAATGGTGACGAAGAGGCTTTGGTAGTTGCGGCCGGGAGGGGTGGGAAGGTTGAGGAGTTCTTTGGTAGTGACTTCGGCGCGAATTTCGGCGCGATCGGTTTGGAGTGTGGAGGCGGTGGCCTGGACGGTTACGGACTCGCTGACCTGGCCGATCTGGAGGGTGACGTCGCGGCGGGTGACGTTATTGACTACGACGACGATGCCCTGTTCGCGTTGGGTTTTGAAGCCTGCTTTCGCGAGGGTGAGCTCGTAGGTGCCAGGTAGAAGGGCGACGAAGGAGAAGCTGCCGTTGGAGTCGGTGGGGGCTTCGCGGGTTTGGCCAGTGTCGGAGTTTTTCAGGACAAGCTGGACACCGGGCATGACGGTGGCGGAGGAGTCATGGACATTACCGACGAGGGATCCATAAAGGATTTGCGCGTGGGCTGGAACAATGGAGAGGGTCAGGGCGAAGATAGTTGCCAAGACCGAATTTCGTAGATGCATGACTAGTGGACCCCTATTTTTGCTTTGTTGAAGTGTAGCTTGGGTAAGAATATCACAGCAAAGGCCACTTAGAGCTGGTGCGGGTTAGTGCTAAAGCTTTGCGCGTTCGGCGAGCCAGAGGATGAATTCGCGGTCGCCTTCGAGGAAGTCGTAATCGGGGAGGATGTGGGCGTGCTCCCAGAGGATTTGCTCGAATTCGTAATTGACGGGGACGCCGGTGAAATGGGTGATGCTGTAGAAAATCAGATCGACGGGGGGACGCTCATTGTAGCTGAACTGATAGCGCTGTAGCTCTTTGCCTATGATGGCTTCGATGCCGAGTTCTTCGCGTAGTTCTCGCGCCAGGGCTTCTTCTGGAGTTTCGCCTGGGTCGATTTTTCCACCGGGAAATTCCCACTTGAGACCGTGCCAGCCGTTGCGCTTGCGCTGACCGATCAAGATTTTTCCGGCATGAGTGACGACGCCCGCCACTACGGAAACTACTTTTGCCATCGTGTTTTTTAGCTTATACTCGCAGGGGCATAATCGGCGAAAATAAAAAGACCTTGTATAGCCCCAAGCTTCTCGATCACTTCGCCCATCCGCGCAATGCCGGCGACCTCGAATCCCCATCGTATCGCGTGGATTGTGAGAACCCCGTTTGCGGGGATCAGTTGCGGATTGTCGTGGAGTGTAGCTCGGGACGGATTGACGCAGTGCGGTTTCTGGCGCGGGGCTGCACGGCGTCGATCGCTTGTGGCAGCGCCTTGACTGAGTTGCTTGCCGGGAAGACACGCGAGGAGCTGGCTCTGATCCGCGCGGCTCAAGTGGAAGAGGCAGTGGGAGGCTTGAATCCGGAATCGAAGCATGCGGCGGTACTGTGCGCGGATGCCGTGCGAAAGTTGGAGGCAGAGTGGAAGAAGTCCTGAACGATCTGAAAGAGTGGCTGCGGATTCCGTCGGTGAGCGCGGACCCGGAAGCTGCCGCAGAGGTGAGGCGGGCGGCTGAATTTACGGCGATGCTGTTTCGCAAGGCGGGCCTTGAGAATGTCCGGTTGATCGAGGGCGAGGGCTTTCCGCTGGTCAGTGGCGACTGGTTGCATGCTCCGGGAAAGCCGACCCTGCTTTGTTACGGACACTATGATGTGCAGCCGGTGGACCCGATTGAACTGTGGCGAACGCCGCCCTTTGAGCCGACCGTGATCGGGGACAATTTGTATGCGCGCGGGGCCGCCGACGATAAGGGGTTGGCGATTATCCTAATTCACGCAGTGCAACGGTTTTTGCGGAGTGGTGAGCCGTTGCCGGTGAATGTACGGTTCCTTTATGAGGGCGAAGAGGAGTCTGGCGGGGAGCATGTTTCGAGCTTTGTGCGGGAGCACCCGGAGGCTGTGGCTTGTGATGCGGCGCTGATTTGCGATACGGAAATGTTTGCGCCGGAATTGCCTACGATTTGTGTGGGGTTGCGCGGCATTGTTTACGCCGAGTTGACGGTAGAGACTGGTGAAGTGGATTTGCATTCGGGAGTTTATGGGGGTGGGGTGCCGAATGCGATTGAGGCGGCGGCGCGGATTGTTACGGCGTTGAAAGATGACGCGGGGAGGATTCGAATTCCGGGCTTTGACGAGGGGGTGATTCCACCGACGGAAGCGGAGTTGCGCAGTTGGGCGGCGCTGCCTTTTGACGAGGACGCTTACCGGCAGGAGGAGGCGCGGGTGTTTGCGCTGCATGGAGAGCCGGGGTATGGATTGTTTGAACGGCTTTGGAGTCGGCCGACGATTGAGATCCACGGCATTGCGGGTGGATTCACCGGGGAGGGCGCGAAGACGGTGATCCCTTGTGCGGCGACCGTGAAGCTGAGCTGCCGACTTGCGCCGGGACAGGATCCGGTGGCGGTGGGGCGATTGTTGAGCGAGGCGATTGAGTCTGTCGCGCCGGTTGGGGTGAGGACGAAGTTGAAGATTCTGGGGAGCGCTGCGGCGAGTGTTGTGGATCCCGATCATTTTTTTGTGAGGGAAGCGGCGGAGGCGATGCGCGAAGTGTTTGGGCAGCAGACCGTGTTTACCCGCAGTGGGGGTTCGATTCCGATCGTGGGGCTGTTTAGCGAGGTGCTTGGGGTTCCGAGCGTGATGACCGGCTTTGGCTTGCCGGATGACAATTTGCATGCCCCGAACGAGAAGGTATATCTGCCGAACGTGTATCGCGGGATCGAGGCGATTGCGCGTTACTGGGTGCGGCTGGGAGAGCGGAGCGTGCAGCAATGAGCAGTTTTGAGTTTAAGGATACGCTGAAGAATTCCGTCGATATCGTGCGAGTGATCGGCGAGTATGTGCGGCTGCAGAAGCTGGGGGGGAGTGCGCGCTACCGGGGCTTGTGTCCCTTTCACAACGAGAAGACGCCCAGTTTTAACGTGCATGCGGACCGCCAGTTCTTCAAGTGTTTCGGCTGCTCGAAGGGTGGCGATGTTTTTAGTTTTGTGATGGAGATCGAGGGGCTGGGATTCTTTGAGGCGATGAAGCTGCTGGCGGAGAAGAACGGGATTGCGATGCCCGCGCCGAAGGCGGACTTTGATCCGGCGAGCCGTATGAAGGCATCGCTGCAGGATCTGCACGAGATTGCGGCAAAACATTTCAGGGACAATTTGTTTGGCGGAGCCGGGGAGGTGGCGCGCAATTATTTGAAGCAGCGGGGGGTGAGTCAGAAGCTGGCTGAAGAATTTGTGCTGGGTTACAGCGATACGAGCGGGAGCCTGACGCGCGCGTTGCAGAAGCAGGGCGTGGAGGAAGCGCTGCTGGAGGAGTCTGGCTTGTGTCTGAAGCGGAACGAGGGGAATGGGTACTTTGACCGGTTTCGCGGCCGTCTGATGTTCCCGATCTGGAATGAGAGCGGCAAGGTGATCGCGTTTGGCGGCCGCACGCTGGGCGAGGATCAGCCGAAGTATCTGAATTCACCCGAGACGCCGATCTACCGCAAGAGCCATGTTCTATACAATCTGCACCGGGCCAGGGAGGGTGCGCGAAAGAGCGGGCGGATGGTGCTGGTGGAAGGCTACATGGACGTGATTGGCGTGCATGCGGCGGGAGTGAAGGAAGTGGTTGCCAGTTGCGGTACGGCGCTGACGAGCCAGCAGGTGAGGGCGATCAAGCGGCACGCGGATCGCGTGGTGGTGAATTTCGATCCCGACAATGCAGGGGCGAACGCGACCGAGCGGAGCATACAGATACTGCTGGAAGAGAGTTTGCAGATTCGCGTGTGTTCCTTGCCCGGAGGACTGGACCCGGATGAGTTTGTGAAAGTGAATGGCGCCGAAGCTTATGCTAAGCAACTGGAGAAGAGCCCCGGCTACTTTCACTGGCTTGCCGAGCGGGCGCGCGGGCGATTTGAGATGAAGAGCGCGGAAGGCAGGATGGAGGCGTTCCGATTTCTGCTGCCGGCAATTCAGAAATTACCGGACAAACTGGAGCGGCTGGCGGTGGTGAACGACATGGCGAGTTACCTGCGCGTCGAGCCTGGTGAGATGCTGGACCAGTTCCGGAAATCGGCGGGAGACCGCAGCACGCCGAGGGTGAGTGAAGTGAAGCTGGATCGCAATCTTCCGGATCTGGAACGGGTGCTGATCAGGCTGGTCTTGCATCATCCGGGAGTGGTTGCGGGCTATTGCGATACGCTACTTGGCCTCGAAGCGCTGCCGTCGATGCAGTGCCACAAGATTCTGGAAACGGCGCTGCGAATGATTGAGGCGGATGGCAATCTGGATTTCTCCGTGCTTCAGGGGAGGCTACCCGAGGCCGACTCTCACCTATTGGCCGCGCTCTTTTCATCCGATACAGAAGATGTAGAAAGAACGCACGAAGATCCTGCGGCGCAGTTGCGGGCTTGTCTCGAAAAGATCGAGCACGATCACCGCGAGAGGCAGCGCAAAGAGCTTCGCAGTCAAGTGAGAGAAGCGGAAATGAAAGGCGAGTTTGGAGAAGCGATGCGATTGATGGAGCTGGAACGCAAAATCGAAAGGATCCGCAAGTAGAATCGCTAGTGTAAGCAGGGTGTTGGAAAAGCAAAAACTTTGCTAAAGTGGCGAAACAAAGGGACGACGGAGCTTTGGCACAAACGGGAACAAACATGGACGAGGACTTCAGAAGCGGCGATCTAATGAGCGAGGGGGTTGCCGAGCAGGTGATCCGCCGCATCGATGAGATGGAATTGTTGTCGGAGGAATTGTTTACCGAGCGCGAGGGGGATCTGGAGGAAACGGCTCTCGATGAGGTGGCCGCCGAGCATGAGGAAGCTGTGGCGGAGGAGGAAGACGTACATGAGCTGATTGAAAAGACGAATGATCCGGTGCGGATGTATCTGCGGGAGATGGGAACCGTTGCACTGCTGACGCGAGAAGGGGAAATTGTTCTCGCCCGCAAGATCGAGCGTGGGTTCAAAGCAGTGTTACATGCGTTGTCACGCTCGCCACTGGTAGTGGGCGAGCTGATTCTGGTGCGGGCTGAACTGGAAAGCGGCGCGGTGTCGATTTATGACCTGCTGAACCTGAGCGAAGGCACGGGGATAGAGCTGGACATTAGCGACGAAGAGCTCGATGAGATCGAGACGGACACAGAAAGGCCGGAGCATGTAGCCTTTCTTGTGAGTATGGAAGAAATCGCGAGGCTGGCGCGTAAAGCACAACAGACGCGGCAGAAGCTGAGTTCGATTTCAAGGGGGATGAAGCCGAAAGAGCATCGCAAGCTACGCTTTGTGCTGGCGAGGACGATCATCGAGTCGTCGAAGGAAATCCGCAAACACACGTTCAGTTCCTGGTTGCTGAACCGGTTGGTGACGCTGTTGCGCAAGACGGTGGAGCAGTTGAAATCGCATGAGTGGGAAGTTTCGCGATTGCAGCGGCGGGCGGATGAGGGAAGTTTAAAGGGGGATTTCCGCAAGGATCTGAAATCACTGACGGCGCGGATCCAGGAAATCGAAGAAGAAGCCGGAGCGAATGCTACCGATCTGAAGAAGACGCTGCAGATTGTGAACCGGAGCGAAGCGGAAGCGCTGGTTGCAAAGAAACAACTGATTGAAGCGAATTTGCGGCTGGTGGTTTCCATCGCCAAGCGTTATACGAATCGCGGCTTGCAGTTTCTGGACCTGATTCAGGAAGGAAATATCGGATTGATGCGGGCGGTGGAGAAGTTCGATTACCGCCGCGGCTTCAAGTTTTCGACCTATGCAACGTGGTGGGTAAGGCAGGCGATAACGCGGGCGATCGCGGATCAGGCGCGCACGATCCGGGTGCCTGTACACATGATCGAGATCATCAACAAGCTAATCCGTACGCAGCGGGCCATGCAGCAGGAGTTTGGACGCGAGCCTTCCGTCGAAGAACTGGCGAAGCGGCTGGAATTGCCAGTCCACAAGGTGCGAAAAGTGATGCGGATCGCGCAGGAGCCGATTTCTCTGGAGACGCCGGTGGGAGAAGAAGATGAATCGCATCTGGGCGATTTTCTGGTGGACAAGCGGATTGGATCGCCAGCGGATGCGGTGATCAATTTGAACTTGAGGGAGCAGACGGCGGAAGTGTTGAAAACCTTGAGTCCCCGGGAAGAGAAGATTGTGAGGATGCGTTTTGGACTGCAGGATGGCAGCGAGCATACGCTTGAAGAAGTTGGACTGTATTTTGCGGTGACGCGGGAGCGGATCCGGCAGATTGAGGCGAAAGCGCTGCGGAAATTGCGGCATCCGAGCCGGAGCTTCCGGCTGAAGACTTTTCTCGAAAAGCAGAATAAAGAATAAGGTTCCGGGGTTGCGAAGGAAAACTCTTCGTAGCTTGCCTAGTCGAATCTAAGGTATTCATCTCATTCCGCGATCACTGCATTCCGGCGATGAAGATAAGGAAGGAATTTGCAATGGCGGAATGGAACTCTCTTTTTGACGATGCCCAGCGACTCGCTGGCGAACAATTTGAAGCGGCATGGAAGCTGCATGTGGATCGCGTTTCGGAAACGCTGGAAAGCGGCTGGCGCGATCACATTGCCCGCGTGGTGGAGCAACGCTTCACAAGCCTGAAAGCCGACTTGGGTGTGGCGAACGAAGTTTATCTTTCGGAAAGACTGGAGCAGGAAGTGCGAGCCAGGCTCAACGATGAGTGGCATGCACGGATTGCCAATCACAATCTGGAATCGCAGACTGAAGCATTCGAGCAGCGCGTAGCGGAGAGCGTCGAGGCCCAAGTGGCGGGGCGCATTGAAAACGAAATGCCTGGACGGATTGAGCAGGAAGTGCAGCGGCAGGTGGATAGCCAGGTGAGTGCGCGCCTCGAAGATGAGATTGCCTTGCGGATGGCGCAAATCTTGCCCATGATGATCGAAGACGGTGTACAGGAGCGCCTGAATGCGATCCTGCCGGAACGGGTGCAGGAAAGCGTGTCGCTGCGGCTAGCCGAGGAAGTTCCCGTTCATTTGGCGAGAGAGCGAGCGATTTGGGAAGAAGAATTCCTGCCGCTGGTGGAGCAGGTTCGCGAAGAAGTTCGGGTAGAAACGACCGAGAGGTCGCGGGATGCGGCGCGGCGGGAATTGGGATTGCAGTTGAGTCAGGCGTTAAGGGTAATCCGCAGAGCGAATGACGGCGTGGAATGGAAAGAAGCGTTTCTCGATGCGATTCAGCCTTATTGCGCGCTTACGGCTTTGTTTCTCGTGACGCCAGACCGTTTCAGCATGGAAGGCGTGCGGGGCATGTCCGGAGAGCTTGAGACGGGATTCGATCTTGAGTTTGACGAAGCAGCGGCGTTCTACAACGCTCTGGAATCGAAGGATGTCGTGGTTGCGGTGCGCAGCGACGCGGAAGTTTCGCCGTATGTGATGAGCTTGCGGCCTGATGTTACGGATGGAAAGTGCTACCTGTTTCCGGTGCTGGTACAGGATAGCGTTGCGGCGCTGCTTTACATTGAGCCCAACGCGGAGCCGCTAGAAGCGGGTGCCGTAGAAACGCTGGTAACTGCGGCAGGATTGACCTTGATGGGAATTCGCGCGGCGAAAGCCGTGCATGCATCGAGCCTGGTGAACATCGCGAGTGCGATGAACCCGGAGGGCAGTAATTCCGGGCCTTTTGACCGATTTGCACCGGCACCAGTGCCTATCGGGAATTTCGCCGTAAATGGCGCGGGTACGGCAGCGGTTGGCGTCTTGCCGGAGCGCAGCTTCAACTGGGACGACCTTTCGCAAGAACAACGCGAGTCGCACATGCGTGCACAACGCTTTGCCAGAGTACAGGTAGCCGAGATGCGTTTGTATAAAGATGACGCCGTGAAAGCCGGCCGACGGGATTCCAACCTGTACTTGCGGCTCAAGTCGGAAATCGATGAAGCACGAGAGCGCTACCTGGCCCAGTTTCTCGACGGGCAGACGCACATGCGCGATTACTTGCACGGAGAACTGGTGGAGACGCTGGCGATCGATAATCCGCAGTTGATGGGACCGGACTATCCGGGTTCGCTCGTTAGCTAAAAGGTTTGCGGTCTTGACCGTGATTGTTGCCGGGCTGCGGATTACGGGTTAGTTGCCAGCACGGGATTGTGCGGGCCGCATCGGTGAGCCTGGATCGCCTCAAGAATGCTTCAGCGTCTTGGGGCTGGCCGGATGTGTTTGCGTAACTTGCCGCACGGTTTGTGGTTCGCTTCAGAAAATCTGGCACGTGAGACACTCAGAGCATGGAAAGCCGGTGGAAAGCATTGCATCGATGATCCGAAAATTTAGGGATCCGAAAGCGATGAAGCGCACGTCAGAACCAGTGATGAGATTTGTCTTGTTGCTGACGATTTGCGCATGTGTTTGTGTTGCCCAAAGCCTTGAGCCGATTGCCAGAAGCTTTCGCGAAAAGCCCGGCCCACTGACCCGTGCGCCGCTCGAACAATTCCTGCTCCGGCATCCAAAAGACGTGGATGGATCACTGGCGCGGCTGCTGCTCTTTAATGGGGATCAGTCTCCGGCGGCCGTCGAAAAGCTGAAAGCAGCGAGGATTCCGCTGGCTGAAATTTCCGACTACGTCGACTGGATGATCTCTTCGACCGAGTTTGCGGCGAAGGACTTTGCTGGAGCTCTGGAGGATGTCGCGCGCGTTCTGCGCGTGGCCGATAGTCCGCTCCGTGCACGGGCCGCATTGCTGGCCATCAAGTGTGCGTGGGAACTTGGCGCAACACCGCAGATGGAAGCGCTGTTACTAAAGGAACAGAAACAACTGACGGTGGCGCAGCATGCCTACTATTCGGCGTTGCTGGCGCAAAAAACAGATCGTGAGGATGAGGCGCGGCGCCTGCTGACTCTGGTCTTGTGCCGGTGGCCGAAGTCTCCCGAGGCGGGCGAGGCAGTGAAGCTATTGCCGCTTACCACGTTGAGCGCGGCCGACCGCTTTGAGCGGGCCTCTCGCCTGCTCGATCAGGGGGATGCCGGATCGGCAAGGCTGGAACTGGTTGGATTGCTGCCGCGCCTCGAAGGGGCGACGGCGGATCTGGCGCGGGTGAGAATTGGAGTTTGCGATTACCGCCTGCGCCGCGACACGGCGCTGGCGACCTTGAATGCCACAAAGGTGCGCGACCCCAAGGCCGATGCCGAAAGGCTGTTCTATGTCCTGCTTGCGGCGCGCAGATCGAAGGCCTACGACGCGATGTCGGTGGCGATGGCAGAGCTGAACGAAAAGCACCCGAAGACGGATTTCCGGCTGGAAGCGCTTGCCAACGCAGCGGGGCAATTCTGGGTGATGGGGCAAAGTTCGAAGAGTTTGCCGCTTTATGAGGCGTGTGCGCTCGATTTCGGCACGCGGCCCGAAGGCCGGGATTGCGAATGGAAGGTGGCGGTGCAGAATTACATTTTGCAGAAAGCCGGGGCGGAGAAGAAGCTCGAGAGCTATCTGAAGTCGGAGCCGGGAGGCGAGCATGCTTCGGCGGCACTCTATTTTCTTGGCCGGGGGGCCGAGGGGCGCCGCGACAAGGCGAGTGCGAAGAGTTATTATCAGCGGGCCATCGAGACTTTCCCGAATCATTTCTATGCCGAGTTGTGCCGCGACAGAATTGTGCAGGGGGGATTGCAGGCACAGAGTCCGGCAGCCAGGGTGGATGCGATGTTAGGCGACCTGAAGTTCCCCCAGGAAGCAGTGCGCTTGAACTTTGAAGCGAATGCCGGCACGAAGCGGCGGATGGTCCGGGCGGAACTGCTGGCGAGGGGTGCATTTTACGAATTCGCGGAACTGGAACTGAAGAACGATTCGCGCGGCAGCGAACAGTCGCACCTGCTGGCGATGGCGGCGGCGCGGATGGCAACACGGCGGGGTGCCCCCGATCAGGGGATTCGCTACATGAAGAGTATTTACCCGGCTTACATTACACTGCCGATCAACACCGCCACCTTGCCGCTATGGAAACTTGCTTATCCGATGCCTTACAAGGATCCGCTGCTGAGTTACGCATTCAAGAATGAGGTGGATCCCTATCTGCTTGCGGGTCTGATCCGGCAGGAGAGCGAATTCAGCGCAAGTGTGATCTCGCGCGCGAACGCACACGGGCTGACGCAGATTATGCCGGCGACGGGGAGAGAATTGGCGCGGCGGCTTGGCATCAAAGGTTACAATCAGCGCATGCTATTCGAACCGGCCATCAACTTACAGATGGGCAGTTACTATCTGAAGAGCCTGATGGTCAGTCTGAACGGGAGCCTGGCACAGGCGCTGGCCAGTTACAACGCGGGCAAGGGGCGGGTGACGCAGTGGCTCGAGCGGGGTGAATACCGCGATCCGGCGGAATTTATCGAGTCGATTCCCTTCAATGAGACGCGCGGTTATGTGCAGAGCGTGATCCGCAACGCCGGCATCTACCGGCGGCTCTACGGGAATGACGCCGCCATTCTGCCCGCCGCCGTTTTACCATCGGAAGATGGTGAATCCAATGCAGCGCAGCGGCGTCCAGAAAAGCGGTAGCTTCGAGCGGCGGCCGCGCTTCGCCTCAGAGCGCACCGCGCAATTTGTGGAGAGTGTAATCCGCGAGATGTCGCGGCTGGCGGTGATGCACGGAGCGGTAAATCTGGCGCAGGGTTTTCCCGACTTTCCCGCCCCCGAAAGCATCAAGCAGGCGGCGATGGCGGCCATAGAAGCAGACATCAACCAGTATTCGATTACCTGGGGCGCGAAGCCGCTTCGCGATGCGATCGTGGGGAAATTCGAGCGCAATTACGGACTGAAGCTGGACCCGGAACGCGAAGTAACAGTGACCTGCGGGTCGACCGAAGCGATGATCGCCACCTTGCTTGCGACCACAAATCCCGGGGATGAAGTAATTGTCTTCGAGCCCTTTTACGAGAATTATTTTCCGGATACGCAGTTGTGCGGAGCGACGCGCCGACTGGTGACCTTGCAGCCACCGCACTGGACTTTCGACCCAGACGAGTTGCGGCGGGCCTTCAATTCAAAGACCAAGGCGATCATCATCAATACGCCTAACAATCCTACGGGCCGCGTATTCAGCCGGGAAGAGTTGACCGTGATTGCCGGGTTGTGCCAGGAATTCAATACGATCGCGATTACCGACGAGATTTACGAGCACATACTATACGACGGGCTGGAACATGTGCCGCTGATGACCTTGCCGGGGATGCGGGAGCGCACGGTACTCATCAATTCGATGTCGAAGACTTACTCGGTGACGGGCTGGCGCGTAGGTTGGACACTGGCGGCACCGGATCTTACGGAATCGATACGCAAGGTGCATGACTTTCTGACAGTGGGAGCCGCTTCGCCGATGCAGCAGGCGGGAGTGCATGCGCTGGCTTCGAACGACGCTTATTATGCGGGGCTGGCGGCGCATTATTCCGAGCGCCGCGATCTGATTCTGGAGATTCTGAACGAGACTGGATTCCGGCCGTTGCGTCCGCAGGGAGCCTACTATGTAATGGCTGATATCTCGCAGTTTGGGTTCGCAAGCGATCAGGACTTTGCGCGGTATCTGGTGGAGACGATTGGCGTGTCGGCGGTGCCGGGGTCGAGCTTTTTTGAGACGCCGGGAGTGGGCGAACAGTGGATCCGCTTTTGTTTTTGCAAGAAGCGGGAAACGCTGGAAGCGGCGCGGGCGCGATTGCACAAGCTGGGTGGGCGGCGTTGATGTTTGCACAGTTTCTGATTCCGAAGACGGTGATTGCAGTGAACGGGTCGGGTGCGGGGCTAGCTTTGGGGACGGCGCAAGGAGGGTTGTTACAACTGACGCTGGGGATTGAGAACGTGATCGAGCAGCAGTCTGTGGAGGTTCATCTTGAGGGATCGGTGGATGGGGAGATCTGGCTTGAGAAGCCGCTGGCTGCGTTTCCGCAGAAGTTTTATGTGGGGAATTCCGTGATTTTGTGCGACCTTGTGGCTCATCCCGAGATTACTTATGTCCGGGCCAGTTGGAGGGCGAACCGATGGGGGCGGGGAGTGTTGCAGCCCCGATTTGAGCTGTACCTGTTTGGGGAATCCGTCGCGTCTGGTGCGTTAGAATTCAAATAGTTTCATGACCTTTCGTTCCCTCTTTTTTCTAACTCTATTGGCCGCTACTTTGCCTGGCCAGACTAGCACTAGTTCAACGGTGCGCATCAAGACGACCGTAGGCGACATTGATGTGCGGCTGCTGCCTGGAGCGGCACCGAAGACGGTTGAGAATTTTCTCAAGTACGTGAACAAGAAGGCCTACGACAACTCTGTGTTCCACCGTTCCGTGAGAGATTTTATTGTGCAGACTGGTGGATTTCAGGCTACGCTGCCGAACTTGCCGGCCATTGCGGCGGATCCTCCGGTGATCAATGAATATCGCGAGTCGAATCTGCGCGGCACGATTGCGATGGCGAAGCTGGGCAACGATCCGAATAGTGCGACGAATCAATGGTTTTTTAATTTGTCGAACGACAATGCCGCCATTTTGAACGGCCAGAATGGCGGGTTCACGGTGTTCGGCCGCATTGTGGATAGCGCGAGTCTGGCGGTGATGGATAGGCTGGCGGCGGTGCCGGTGCCGAGTCCGGGGCCGCTCCCCTCGCCGTTCAACGAAATTCCACTGCAGAACTATACGGGGACACTGACGACTGCGAATCTGATTGTGGTGAATTCGATTACGGCAGTGGCGACGGCACCTGCGCCAACGATCAGCGAGAACGGGATCCAGACGGCGGGTGCGTTTGGCGCATATCGCGTTGCCGCGCCGGGATCTTATCTGGAAATTTATGGGGCGAATCTGGCGGAGTCGACGCGGGCGTGGGAAGCGAGCGATTTTGTGAACAACATTGCGCCCACATCACTCGATGGCGTGAGTGTGAC
>JBKJSR010000401.1:0-5253 GCA_046594355.1 Bryobacter sp. | reverse complement strand
TTTCTTCAACAACCGTAACAACATCGCCCGTCAGCAACAGCCCAACCGTACCTACGCCGGCAGCTTCGGCGGCAAGGTCTGGATTCCGAAGATTTACGACGGCAAGAACAAGACCTTCTTTAACATTGGCTTTGAAGGTTACCGTGACACGCAAGCCGCCACGCTTGACGCTTACACCCCAACCGCCGCTGAGCGTATTGGTGATTTCTCTGGACGACCCAATACCCTAATTTACGATCCTCAGTCGACTGTAGGTGGGGTCCGCACTGCCTTCCCCGGTAACATCATCCCTTCTAACCGCCTCGACACGGTGGGTCGCAACATCGCTGCCACCTACGCACTGCCTACCCGCACTGTCGGTGCCTACGGCGCAGTCAACATTACCGCCGCCAGTACCTTGCCTTCCAAGGCCGACCAGAAATTTGTCAAGCTGGATCACACCGTGTTCGACTGGTGGCGCGCCGGTTTGAGCTACATGAACTACAGCTCTTCAGAGCCGGGCGAAAACAACTTCCGTAACCTCAGTTCACCCTCGCAGTGGTTCCTCACCCGTGTCGTGGACGCCACCGCATGGAACAATACCATCACCCCGAACGCAACCACCGTAATCAGCGTTCGTTATGGCTTCAACCGCTTCCCGAATATTGGTACGCAAACCAGCCAGACCTACAATATTGGCCTTCTCGGTTTCTCGCAGAACTTCGTCAAGGATGTTTCTTCGCCTGTCTTCCCTAATGTTGCGATGAACCAAGCCTACGCACTCGGCACCAACAACAATTTCAACTTTGTTCACCACTCCAAGAACTTCAGCGCTCAAGTGGCCAAGTTCATTGGTAAACACAGCATCAAGGTTGGTATGGACGTTCGTCGTCTGCATGTCGACGGTATTGACCTACAGAACAGTGCAGGTGCTTTCAGCTTTGACAACTCTTTCACCCGTTCAGGAGCCAGCAGCGGCACGGGTGGCGCAGATATCGCCAGCCTCTTGCTGGGAGCCCCGGCCGGTGCCACCGGTTTTGTCGGCACCAAGCTCTTCAACTACGCCGATTACAAAGGTCTCTTTATTCAAGACGACTTCCGCATCAGCAGGAACCTCACTTTAAATCTCGGGTTGCGTTGGGAACGGGAAAGTGGACTGCAGGAAAGCAACAACAACCTGATCACCACCTTTGATCGCAGCGCCACCAACCCGATCCAGGCTAGCAGCGGCTTCACCTCACCGGGTGTTTTCCGCTTCTCCGGTGTCGACGGTGCCCCAACCCAAACCAGTAACTTCATGCAGAACAAGTTCTCGCCCCGCATCGGTGTCGCTTACCAGATTGATTCGAAGACAACCATCCGCGGCGGCTACGGGATCTTCTGGGCTCCGGCCTTCGGCCTCGGCTCGCCCTTCAACAGTGAAGGCGTCACTGCCAGCACTTCTCCCAATGCCGACGTAGCTGGAATTCCGCAAATCAACTTGAGCAATCCCTTCCCTAACGGCCTTGACAAGCCGGTGGGCAACCGCCTCGGTGGTCTCACCGGTATCGGCAAAGGCGTCAGCGTCTACTCACCTTCTGCTACCAGCGGTCGTGTGCAGCAGTTCTCCTTCGACGTTCAGCGTGAAATCGGCTTCGGTGCTGTTGTTACTGCTGGTTACTCGGGCAGCCGATCCACCAACATCAGTTTTACTGCGGCAGGTCTCGCTGTGAATCAGCTCAACCCCTCTAACTTCGGTCTCGGCGCAACGGCGCTTCGCACTGCGGTTCCGAACCCGTACTTTGGCAGGGGCGGTACCAATTCCGTTGGTGGCGCCACTATCGAACGTCAGCAGTCCCTGCGCCCATTCCCGCAGTTTGCGGGTGTAAGCTTCCTCAATGACTCTTATGTACAGGCTGACTACAACGCTTTCACCGTCAAGGCCCAGAAACGTTATAGCCACGGCCTGAACTTTCTAACCGCTTACACCTGGTCCAAGAACATGGACAATGCAGGCGGCGGTGCCGGAAATAACCAGAACACCGGCAACGCCGGTCCGCAAAACGTGTATGATCTGGGAGCCGAACGTGGCCTCAGCTACGCCAACGCACCCCAGCGTCTGACCAATTCCGTCACCTACGATCTCCCGATCGGCAAGGGCCGCGCACTGATGGGCCGTGCCGGTTACGGCCCCAACCTCGTTCTCGGCGGCTGGAGCGTAAACGCAGTCAGCACCTTCTCTTCCGGCTTCCCCACCCAGTTCTACATGAACAACAACCTGAATAGCCCCTACGGTACTGCCCGTCAGCGTCCGAATGCCACCGGTGTTGATCCGGCGAGCAGCGGCAGTTTCGGCAGTCGCATTGATGGCTGGTATAACCCTGCCGCGTTCACAACGACGCCTGTTCTCACCTTCGGTAACGTCTCCCGCACCGTCGGGGTGCGCGGTCCCGGTCAGGTCAACTGGGACGTCTCGGTATTCAAGAGCTTCGCCCTCACCGAACGCTTCAAAGCTCAGTTCCGTGCCGAAGCTCTCAACTTCTCCAATACTCCGCTATTCCACGCTCCGAATTCGGCCGTGGGTAATGGATCGTTCGGTAGAATCACCCAGCAGACCAACTTCCCGCGCATGATCCAGCTTGGCCTCCGCATCTTCTTCTAAAGAAGCGAAAACAGGAACTGCTTTCGTGAGGGAATGTGTGAGTTCCAGTCGTGATATTAGTGCCGGATGTGCAACAAAAAAGCTCATCCGGCACTCACGGCTCATATAATGTTTATATTAGTTTTTTGCTCTCCGAGCCGGCGTAAGACCTCAGCGTGGAGAGAGTGCGAGTGAGTGAGTGAAAGGAACAGACCAAATATGTCGTTCATCAATAGCGAAGTCGAGCAGGATCTTCTGAAGCGCGGTTTCAACCGGCGCAATTTTGGCCGCATTTCCGCGCTAATCGCCGGCGGTGCAGCACTTCCGTTTTATAACGAAGCCGCAATGGCTCAGCTTTCCATGCGCAGCGATGTTCCGGCCGATGCCATTCGCATCAACGCCAACGAGAACCCTCTCGGACCCTGTCCGGAAGCCGCCGAAGCAATGTATGCCGTCATTAAAGGCGGTGGCCGCTACATGTACGAAAAGACCTCCGAGTTTGCCAAGGTGCAGGCCGATCTCGATGGTGTTAAGCCCGACTACGTTCAGCCTTTTGCCGGTTCCTCGGCCCCTCTCCACTATTCGGTGATTGCATTCACGTCCAAAGACCGCGGGCTCGTCACCGCCGATCCCGATTACGAGGCTGCCGCCCGTGCCGCTCAGTTCATTGGCGCAAAGGTTACCAAGGTCAAGCTCGATGCCGCGAACGGCTACAAGCACGATGTCAAGGCGATGCTCGCCGCTGACCCCACTGCCGGTGCCTTCTACATCTGCAACCCCAACAACCCTACCGGCACCCTGACTCCCAAGAGCGATATCGAGTGGCTGATCAAGAACAAGCCCGCTGGTAGCGTCGTCATCCTCGACGAAGCTTACATCCATCTCACAGACGCTGCCTTCGGTAGCGATTTCGTGCAGCAGGATAAAGACGTTGTCATTCTTCGTACCTTCTCCAAGATTTTCGGCATGGCCGGTCTTCGCGCCGGTTCCGCCATCGCTCGTCCCGACCTGCTCAAAAAGATCATGCCCTACTCGGCTGGCGCTCTGCCTGTCACTGGAATGGTCGGTGCCATTGCTTCACTGAAGGCCAAGGATCTAGTGCCCAAACGCCGTGCGATTATCAAAGCCAACCGCGAAGAAGTGCTCGGCTGGTGTACCAAGAAGGGCTACAGTTTTATTCCTTCTGTCTCGAACAAGTTTATGATCGACGTCAAGATGCCCACCAGCACCTACATCGAAGGCATGGTCAAGGAAAAGGTTCTCGTCGGTCGCGCCTGGCCCTCGATGCCCACCTACGTTCGTGTTTCCATCGGCTTGCCGGAAGAAATGGCAAAGTGGAAGATTGCTCACGAAAAGGTTATGGCCAAGGCCTAGTTTCCCTTAAGTAGATTCCGGGAGGCAGATTCCTCGTCCGCCTCTGCCTTCCGGCCAATGAATTTTTAAACCTCTAGGACGACCTTGACACTACCAAAGATCGATTACTCCTGGAAGCATTTCGGTGGCGATATTTTTGGTGGTGCCATCGCTGCTTTGATTGCCCTTCCTTATGGTCTGGCTATGGCTACCCTGATGGGCATTCCGCCCATCTACGGCCTTTTTACTTCCCTCATCTCCGCCCCTATTACCGCACTTCTCGGACGCAATCCAGTTCTCATTGGCGGTACCTCTACTGTCACCCTCCCGTTTCTTGTCTCTGCCGTCCAGCAGCAAGGTCTCGCCGGTTGCGCAAAAGTTACGCTTGTCGCCGCTGTCTTCATGATGGTATTTAGCGTACTCAAGATCGGCCGCCATATTTCCCGCATTCCTCAAACGGTCGTCTCCGGCTTCTCCTGTGGCATTGGCGCCATGATGGTCATCAATCAGTTGCGAACCATCTTTGGCTTGCAGATTCCCAAAGACGTAGCTTGGCCGGCGGCGATTCCGTCGCAGATCAAAATGATCTTTCTCTATTTGGGGACTGCGCAATGGGCACCCATATTACTTGGTGCAATCGTAATCGGAGGAGCCTTTTTCTTCACTCGTGTCAACAACAAACTCCCCGCTCCCCTTCTGGGTATCGTTGCCGCCGTTGGAGTGTCCGTCCTGTTTGGAATGCATGAAAAAGTGGTTGGCCAGCTCAACCTCGATATCCCTCCTTTCATGGGCTTTACCTGGAGTCCACTTGAAGTTTTCGCCCTCATCAATGAAGGCTTCGGTCTTGCGGTTGTCTCCAGCATCAACCTGTTGATCACCTCCCGCGTTGTCGATCACTTCCGTGGCCGCCATCGTCCCATGAACGATTCCGACGCCGATGGCGAGCTTGGCGCTTACGGCATTGCCAATGTGGTTTGCGGCATCTTCGCCGCGCCCATGAGCGTAGGTATTCCAGCCCGTTCGCTGGCAAATGTGCGCTGTGGAGGTTCGAGCCGCATGTCAAATCTTGTCCATGCGGGGATGCTTCTGCTTTTCCTCGGACTTGGATCTGACATGGTTTCGCACATCCCCCTGCCAGCCCTGGCCGGCGTCACGGCCTATGTTGGAATCTGTCTTCTCGAATGGGGAATCTGGGGCCGCTTGACCAGGATGCGCACTCTGGATTCCGCCGCTTTTCTTACAACGGCATTGGCCACACTCTTGATCAATGCCGTTGTTGCCGTTGCGATCGGCTGTTGTAT
>JBKJSR010000303.1:0-3153 GCA_046594355.1 Bryobacter sp. | reverse complement strand
GAGGACTTTGCCGCGCTTGGGCGTTTGCTCGAAAGTGAGAAGTCAAGGCTGAAGATTCCGGGCTATGCGGCGGCTGTTTATTATCACGGCGAGGTGATCTGGAGTAAGGCCGGGGGGATTGCGGACCTAAAAACTGGGCGAAAAGTGAGGCGGGATACTCCGTTTCGGCTGGCCTCAATCTCGAAGCCCCTCACAGCAGTGGGGCTTTTGCAACTCGTCGAGATGAAGCGGCTTTCGTTGAATGACGAGATCAAGAAGCACTGCCCGGCGTTTGGACTGAAGAATCCGTCAATTCAATTGGGACAGTTGCTGGGGCATCTGGGTGGAATACGGAGCTACAACTCCAAGGATCCGGAAGATGCGAACAACAACATACATTTTTCTTCGATTGTCGATGCGCTGCAAAAATTTGCGGCGGATCCGCTGGCACACGCCCCTGGCACAAAGTACTTATACAGCACCTACGGCTATAGTCTGGTTGGTTGTGCGATGGAAGGGGCGGCTGGAATTCCATTTGAAAAATGGATGGAGGACAAAGTATTTGCCACAGTGGGAATGTATTCGACCGCTCCGGACAATGGGCGGGGCATCGCCTTGCAGCGGGCGCAGGGATATCGCCGGAACGCAGATGGGGAAGTTGAGGATTGTGCCATCTCGGACAACACGGCGAAAATTCCGGGAGGCGGCTACGTATCGACAACGGATGACTTAATGCGCTTTGTCGAGGGGATATACCGGCAGCAATTGTTGAAGTCGGAAACAACGGATTTGATGTGGACATCGGGAAAACTCAAGACGGGCAAACTCACGGGGTACGGATTGGGCTGGAGCTTGGCCCAGAGTCCAGAAGGCGACCGTGAGATTTACCATACGGGTGGGCAACAGGGGACGAGCACGATACTGTATTTAAGGCCGGAGCAGCAGTTTGCTTTTGTGTGGCTGACAAATATGGAGGGGGTCGAGAAGCGGATTCCGACTGCACGCCAGGCATTCAAAATCGTAAGCGCGAAAACGGGCGGCGTGCGGTAACGCTTCGCCCGGCGGCTGTGTAAAAGTGAACCGACAGCGCCGATTGCCGTGGATCTTGATCACGAAATGCGAGAGTTGCGATTCGAGCTGAGGCTGGATGGCACGACCTTTCGGGTATGGGTAGTGAGCCCGAAGCAGCGGCAGCAATGAGACGGATCTTGCGGAGAGTCAATGGCGCAATGGAACGTAAATGGGAAATCAAAGTGGCATTCCCGACGGAGTTGAATGTCGGCTTTCAGTTGAAGACGCTGGATGGGAGCATTTATACCGGCGGCGTATTGTGAGCAGGAAGTGTTGTGCGGGCGGCCGTGCGGGACGCGGCGGCAGTGAAGTTCTAGTCGAGGGACTCAAAGGCGACATCCGCATGCTCGAAAGAAAGGCATAAGAAGCATCATGAAGAAGGCATTGCTATATCTGCTGATTTGGGGCACGGCGCTTGGGGCGCAACCGGCGAGTGGAGACAAATTATCGATTGCGTTTCGCGATCCGTCGAGGCCGGGGACGGTGAAGATGAACATCCTATATGGTTCGATCATTGTGAAGGCGCATGAGGGCAAGGATGTGATTGTCGAGACCGGCAACAAGGGGGAAAAGGAACGGGGAAAAGATGTTCCGGAATCGGCGATCGGCTTGCGGCGGCTGAATGCAACGGGTTCGCCGATCACAATGGAGGAAGAGAACAACGTAGTGACAATTTCGATGGGGTGGAAATCGCGGAGCGAAAATGTGACGATTCTGGTGCCGGCGAAGACTTCGCTCAAGCTGTCGGCGACGAACGGCCGGATGTTGACGGTAGAGGGGGTTGAGGGCGAGATGGAATTGAATTCGACCAACGGTGGCATTCAATTGAATGACGTTTCGGGCTCGGTGGTGGCCCATTCGCTGAACGGGAAGGTGGTTGCAAATTTCAAGAAAGTGGCTCCCGACAAGCCGATGAGTTTTAGCTCGATGAACGGGACGATTGATGTGACACTGCCGGCAATGACAAAAGCAAACTTGAAATTGCAGACGAACAACGGCGATGTATTCAGCGATTTCGAGGTACAGATGCAGCCGAACGCGACGAAGGTGGAGAAGGCGGAAGCCAAGCCCGGGGAGAAGATCAAGAGCCGAGTTCGGATGGAATCGATGACGGTGGGAAGCATCAATGGCTGCGGACCGGATTACAGCTTCAAGAACTTCAACGGAAACATCTACATTCGCAAGAGCAATTAGTCGTTTTCCAGCGGAACCTGGCATTTTATTATCGAGTAGTATAAAGCTGCCGATAAGGTTCATTGAGGAGTAGACTGATTCCGCTACGAATTTTAATCCTATTGTTGACGGCGGTCCCGGTCTGGGGTGGACCCGGAAAGGGAGCGGCGGGAGAGTTTCGCTTGGATGGGCCGGTGAAGCTCAGTGAAGCCATGCAAGATCTGTGGCGCTGGATGGAGTTTGGCAAAGAGGATGGATTGCCGAGCCCGGAAATTATTCAGATTATTGAAAGTGAAGACGGAACAGTTTGGGTAAACACGGCCGCTGGAGTGGCCTGGTATGACGGCTATGAGTGGCAGGCTAGCCAGTGTGAGCATGCGGGAAAGGGTCCGGGGCCCAGCCAGATAGCAGCATTCGACAGAGACTCTGTGTTGGGGGTATGGGATGGGGGACTGGTTGTATTGGGGAAAACAAGCTGCCGGGCGGTGGCGCTCAAGTACAAAGGCGAACGATTGAAGATCGCTGCGGTGAGTGCAAGAGTTAGCGGAAAGTTAGTGGTCGAAGACCTGATGTTGAATCTCTACTCATGGGACGGGCATTCTGAGCAAGTGAAGGACAGAATTCTCGAAGCCAAGCAGGGGGTTGGCAAGAGGATACAGAGCGGTTCGGGCGGAACAGTTATTGCGGTGAGCAAGGCTGGCGTGATTCGATGGAAGCAGCAGGAGTTTTCGGTAGAGTTGAAAAGCAGTGCGCTTCAGGTGCCGTCCCAAGTTGCCGGGACTTCGATTCGGGCCATAGCCGAGAATCATCAGGGGCAAGGATTGCTGTCCTTCGCTTATCCGGCAGATTGGAGAGCACTTTGGGAATGGGACAGGACGGGAGGGATCAGGCGGGTACGGAATTCTGCCGACCAGATTGTCCAGATGTTAG
>JBKJSR010000252.1:0-4390 GCA_046594355.1 Bryobacter sp. | reverse complement strand
CTAGATATAGCACAATCATGTTAGTTGTTCACGTTATTATTGCTAGGTGCCTTAGCGGCTTACCAGAGCAGCTTCAATCCAAATTGGATCTGGCGCATAGAAGCAACAAGGCCAGTGATGGCACCGGGGCCGCGCACAATATTGGCTTGTGACGGATAGCTGACATTACCCGGTGTGCCTGTTGGCAGGAGGTTTGTCGCCGTCTGCAGGCCCGCGTTGGGTCGGGCGAACTGCGGCGTGTTGAAGAGGTTGAAGAGCTCGGAACGGAACTGGAGCTTGACCGTCTCGGTGATGCGGAAATTCTTGAAGAGCGAGAAGTCGACGTTCTTGAAGCCAGGGCCTTCGAGGATGCCGGTGCCGCTATTGCCGTAGTGGCAGAGCTCGGGCAAAGCTGCATTAAGGCAACTGGTGAGCCGGAAGGCATCCGGATTGAACCACTGATTCACGGTGGGGTTAGCGACGCTGCCGTCGGCGATGCGATCGGGCCGAACCGGCGCATTCGAGGTATTGGTGATGCCACCCTGCGTTACAGCGAAGGGGAAGCCGGTGCGCAACGTCACAATGCCATTGGTCTGCCAGCCACCAAATACTGCATTGGCGATTCCCTTCTTGAACATTTGCGGCGTGGGCACTTCATAGACGAAATTGGATACGAAGTTATGCGTCACGTCGAAGCCGGCCCGACCCTTCTCAGCCGCACGATTTTGCGGGTTCTGATAGGTATTGGAATTGAACCCATCACCTTCATTGCGGCCATAGCCTTCCATCAGGCTCTTGCTGAAAGTGTGTGCGACGGTGAAGCTGAAACCGTTGGAGAATCGGCGCTGCAGGCTAAGCTGCAAGCCCTGATACCAGGCATTGCCACCGGAATCGAGGAAGCGCAGTCGTCCAAGCGGACGCACGATCCCGTTGTCGTTGATGAAGGGAAAGGGGCGGCGGGATTGCAGAGAGCTGGTGGGCGTGTTGAACGCCGGATCGGGACTGTTACGCTCCATGCTTTGGTCGAGGTGAATTGTCCTGCTGCCTACATATCCAACATTCAACACCATGCCGCCAAACAGCCGACGCTGAAGGTCTAAACTCCATTGGTGAACTTGCGGCTGGAAGTTGTCGGTGTTGAGCACATTGGCGCTGACAAGACTGGCGGGGTTAAGTGGGCCGAATGGATTTGCAAATGAGAAAAAAGGTGCATTGGGATTGGTAAGAGTACCGCCCGCGAAGCTATTGTTGAAGTTGGAACTGCCGGAAAGAGGCGGATTCAAATTCAGAATCGTGTAGTTGTTCAACTGGTGTACGTTATAGAAAATTCCGTAAGCGACACGCGCAACCGTCTTCTCGTCGATACGGTAGGCGATACCGAGGCGGGGCATGAAGAGAGTCTTTTCCGGCTTGTAAAAGTTATAAGTGGTACGGATCGTATTCGGGACGAACTCGATTGGTTGCCCGAGGCCTTTCGTCCATTCGCCATTGCGCCACAAGCCTCGGATATCGGTTGCGGCGGTGTTGTATTCCCAGCGTAATCCGAGGTTGAGGGTTAAGCGCTTGGTCGCCTTCCAATCGTCGTTGAGGTAGAACGCCATTCGATTTTGGCGCACATCCGTGAGTGGTAATCCTTCTGGGCTATTGGTTGCCGTTGGCATACCGAGCAGGAAAGCGGCGTAGGCGTTGTTGGAAATCGCATCACCAAAGTCAAAGGAGCCACGCGGCACGTTGGCCGCACCGCGGAAGAGGGAGATCCGACGGAGTTCGCCGCCGAATTTGAAGGCGTGCGATCCAAAGTTCACCGACACATTGTTGCTGAACTGATGAAGCCGGTTGTCGTCAAATCCATTGCCTCCGTCTTGCTCGGCAAGGCCCTGGAAATTAGTGACACCGATGTTGGGGATTCCAGCTTCGCGCGGGGTCAATTTGCGGTTGCCGT
This sequence comes from Bryobacter sp., assembly GCA_046594355.1. Classification (GTDB taxonomy): domain Bacteria; phylum Acidobacteriota; class Terriglobia; order Bryobacterales; family Bryobacteraceae; genus Bryobacter. Next base: position 2,469 of record JBKJSR010000252.1, on the reverse strand, counting down.
CGGTGATCACGCGGAAGGCATCAAGGCCAATCGCGCTGAGATCGAAACTTGAATTCGCCCGCGGATTGAAGCTGTCATCGCGGGAGGTCGAATAGCCGTAGCGAAATTCGTTGATCACGCTAGGCGAAAAGATGTGAACGTGCTGGGTGGCAATATTGTTATTGCGACCGATCACCCGATAAGTAAACTGCGGCGAGGCGGACGGTGTGATCAGGTATTCAGGAGTATTTGTCGCATAGCGGAACATCACCTTGTCGCTGTTCGAGATGTTGTGATCGATCTTGGTGAAGTATTGGGTGTCGTCGATGCGCCTCGATCCGACACCACGGTAGTTGAAGCCAACGAGTGGATTGGCGAGCACAGTCTGCGGCTGTTCCCAATAGTTGCTGAGCGTTCTGGCGGTGGCGGAGATTCGGGCGGGCGGAATGACATTATTGGGGAACGGGGTGCCCGTCAATGGATCGATGACCGTGATGGGTGCGGGATTACCGGCCGCATTGCGAATGCCGAGCAGTTCGCCAAAATCGCCTGTACGCATCCGCGTCGAAGGTACGAGTGCTGTTCCCGCGATCCCAGGGTTGCTGGTACGGCGGCCTTCGTAATTGAACATGAAGAAGGTCTTGTTCTTGCCGTTGTAGATTTTTGGAATCAAAACGGGCCCGCTAATGACGCCGCCGAATTGATTTTGACGCAGGGCAGGCTTAGACAATCGTGCAGCACCGGGAGGATTGAAATAGTTTTGAAAGTAAGCTTCCGCGTCCAGTTTTTCATTGCGCAGGAAGTTATAGGCGGCGCCATGCAGTTCATTGGTGCCGGAGCGCATCACCATGATGAGCTGCGCACCAGAATTGAATCCATACTCGGCCGAGTAGGAACCGGTGAGCACCTTCACTTCTTCCATCGCCTCGGGGGAGGGAGAGAAAGGCACAGTGTTCACACGCGCCTCGGTAGCGACCACGCCATCGAGCGTTGCATGCATATTGACTTCGCGTTGGCCATTCGCCACGATGGCGATGGTTTGGCCGGGGATCGGGATGCCGCCACCACCACCGCTCTGTCCATCCAATCCGCCGCGTGAGCCGAACATGACACCGGGCTGAAGTACGGCCAAGTTACCAACGTTGCGTCCGTTCACGGGCAACTCGACAAGGCGGCGTTGCTCCACAACATTACCGAGTGACGCTTCGTCTGTTTTTAGTTGGGCGATCTCCGCTGTAACTTGAATTCTCTCGCTCACTTGACCGACTTCCATCTTGAAATCTACACGCACTTTTTCGTTGATCTGCACCAGCACGCCCGTACGCGCCGCAGATTTGAAGCCGCTCATTTCCGCGCTCACCGTATACTCGCCAATGTTAATGAGTGGGAAAGTGTAGTCGCCGGAGGATGTCGAAGTGGTTTCGGCCTTGATGCCGGTTCGAGTATTAAGAAGGGTGATTTTTGCACCCACGATCACGGATCCCGAGCTATCCTCGACCGTGCCCAGAATTGTAGTGGAGGTTGTCTGCGACCAGACAGACGAGAGAGAAGCGAGCAAGATGATCGGTAGTCGTTTGCACATGAAGCTGTTGATTCCTTTGTATTCGGTTGATTCCGCGATTGTGAGGATTGTATCACCCAGTTTGGGTATTTGACAGGAAAAGATGCAGCGCAGGTTGACGCCTTGCTGCACGTCGCATTCTCGTGTCTACCACCGCAGCCAGCGCCGCCTGCCCGCCACCAATACGGATCTGCCCCTTACTAAGCAATTCTCCTACTCCGACGGATTAAGATGTTGGCCGGCGTTTATAGCCATTCGGAGCGGGGCGAAATGAGAACGGATCCAGGCGCGATACGGTCCGAGACACCGGATGGATGAGCCAAAGTCATTCTAACAATTGCGCTTGCAGAACGGAGCCACGTTTCAGATCCACACTGTAAATTCGCATCGGCGACGAACCCACAAGCCCCAGAAAGCGGCCGGAAGGAAGTACCTGATCCAGCTTCGTGATCCCGCTATCCACTTCCCAAAGCTTCTTGCCCGAGACATCCACCCGCGTCAACATTAGCGCACCCTGCTCCCCGATCCGCGAGTGATGCAACACCAGATATCCAGCCTGCCCCTCCAGGCGCAACGCCTTCACTTCTTGCTCAGCCCGCAACAAGCCCCCGTTCAGATAGTCGTCTCCGCCAACCCGTTCCAATTTCAGGAGTCGTGTCTCTTTCGATCCCAGATGATCGAAATTTGCGGGCTAACTGCGCACGCCAAAACCCTCGCCGCTTCCCCTGACAACAACCCAAACCACTCCTCATCACTCACCCGATCGCCCTTCCACAAAACTTGTCCGGCCCCACCCCAGACATCGCACTCCTCCGGTCATATTCATTCATCTGCCGCCGATATTCGGCACGGTCCCTAGTGGTGTGCTTCAAACAGTCTGCCTTTTATTCAGTGCGCTCTGTGCCCGCATGACTTTGGCGAGGATATCC
>JBKJSR010000239.1:0-3037 GCA_046594355.1 Bryobacter sp. | reverse complement strand
GATCACCGATGTCGACGGAGATCCGATTGACATAGCCGGAGACTTTTGCCATGAGGTCGATCTCACGGTAAGGGCGGAATTCAGCGACGAGGTCGAGACTATTGCCAATGGCTTGACGCCGGACAGGAACAACGGCCACCACGGGATTGGTGGGTTTGGTGGTTGTGGCTTCGGGTTTACGGTTGCAACCGGCAAGAAGGGCCAGTGCAAGGAGAGTTCGTCGCATACCTTCGAGGATGGCGAAGCAGCAAGGGTGGTGGCTATCCCTGAAATGTAGTAGCGAGGACCGTAAAATCTAGTAGTCGATCAGACGTTGCCCTTCTTCATTTCTGCGGCAAGGAAGTCCGTGGCGCGCCAGGCCAAAGCGAGGATCGTGAGCGTAGGATTCTTCTCGCTTGCGGTGGTGAAGCTGGAGCCGTCGACGACGAAGAGGTTTTTGACTTCGTGGGCCTGGTTGAACTGGTTGAGTGCGCTGCGTTTGGGGTCGGCACCCATGCGGCAGGTTCCGTGCTCGTGGATGGCGCTGCCGAGACGGTCAATCCAGCCCCGCTCGTAAGGGAGGATCTCGGCCTTGGCGGCGGTCATGATCTCAAGGGCAGTGTCGTACATGTCCTCGATCATGGTGCGCTCGTTCTCCTTGATTTTGTAGTCGATGATGGGGATGGGGATGCCCCATTTGTCCTTGCGCCTGGCATCGAGAGTGATGCGATTGTCGGCGTAAGGGAGGACTTCGCCATAGGGGTGCATGGCGACTAGCGCCGGGAAGTGGCGGCGGACATTTTCTTTGTAGCCCACACCGAAACCAGCTAGCGCCTTGGCGTAGGAGACGCCGGGTTGAGCGCCGGTGTTCCAGAACTGGCTACCGTAGCCACGCAAGTATTTGCGGCTCTTTGATTGTCCCTTCCAGCGAGGCATGTAGATGTGCTCGCCGCCGATGCCGTCGTCGTTCTGGGTCTTCTTGCCCATGAGTTCGGGGACGAAGCCATAGATGTGGAAGCGGACTTGCTCGCAGAGGTAGCGGCCGATGATGTCGTTGGAGTTGGCGATGCCGTTGGGGTGACGGTTTGATTTGGAGTTGAGAAGGATGCGCGTGGAATCGACACAACTGGCGGCCATGACGACGATACGGGCTTTGACTTCTTCGGCCTGCCCGGTGCGGCGATCAAAAAAGTGGACCCCGTCGGCTTTGCCCTGATCGTTGACGGTGACGTGAGAGACAACGGCGTTGTCGCGGATCTGGAGGCGTCCGGTGAGAGCGGCGGGTTCGAGAAGGTAGTCGGTGGAATTGAAAAAGGCCCCGATGTCGCAGCCTTTGCCGCATGCGCCGCAGTAGTGGCAGGGCGCGCGACCATTGTGCTCTTTGGTGAGGACAGCGCGGCGGCCGTTGGTGATGTCGATGCCGATGCTTTTGCCGGCCTTGCGGAGGAGTTGCTCGCCGCAACGGGGTGCGGGTGGAGGCAGGTGATTCTTGGAGCCAGGTAGAAATTCGGATTCGTCTTCGCCACCGCAGACGCCGATGAGTTGCTCGACCTGATCGTAGTAGGGAGCAATGTCGGAGTAGTGGATGGGCCAGGGAATTTCGTGTCCGTCAAAAGCGGGTTCCTGCAAGTTGGCCTCGGCGTAGCGGAGACTGACGCGGCCCCAGACATTGGTCTTGCCACCACGGCCCCAGACGCGGGCTAGTTCGAAGTCCTGTTTGTTGGGGGTGAGATAGGGCTGCTCTTCTGTTGAGAGGAAGAATTGAGGCGGCTTTTGGCCTTTGCTGGTGCGTGTGCGAGCTTCCCAAGGACGGACGTGCGACCAGAAACTGGAACGGTTGAATTTTTCACCAGCATCAAGGACCAGAACGCTGATGCCCTGGCGGGTGAGATTCCAGGCAGCCATGCCGCCTGCAGCACCGGAGCCGACAATGACGACGTCGTAACGCTTGGCTGTAGCTTTGATTTGTGTGGAGGTTGGGGCTTGCATACTTCAGTGGGAACGCTTAAGAATTGGATAGCGTCCGATTACTGGGACTATATCAAACTGGAGTTTTTGCCTTATGCTTTTGCTGGCTTTGCCAATAATGGCGCAGGACCTTAACGCAGATTTCGCGAAGATGGTGGCTGAGATCAATCAGGGGTGTTTTGACAAGGCGAAATCTAAACTTTCTACCGTTTATACGGTGATTCGCGAGAAGACCGGGGGAAGTTTACTCCGATGGATGCCAAGGTACAAAGCCGGCTGAAAGAGATGGGAACTACGGCTGCTGTGTTGAACGCGATTGCACTGTTGAAGAGCCAGATGGATTCGAAGAATTATGCAGACGCCAGTGCACAGGAAGCTCTAGTTGGTTATTGGCTGGGTCGACTGTGGTTTCAAGTTCCAGCCAGTCAAAAGCTGAACTATGCGAAGCCACTCGTGTCCAACTTAGCTCTTGAAAACAGGTTAGGGCAGCCCCCTGACAGGGTAAAGAAGTTCTTGCAAGAGTTCAACTTCACCGGAACGGATACCACTCACGGCACAAGTATCCAGCATTTTCAGTCAGATTCTCCCGCTAGTTCCCCGACCGCTGTTCGACAAGGCTGTTAGCCAGCACAAGGGGATGCGCCACGCGCGCGGTTTTTCCTGCTGGGATCAGTTCGTCTCGATGCTGTTTTGCCAACTTGGCCACGCACACAGCCTGCGTGAGATCAAGGAAGGATTGCAGGCTTGTGAGGGTAAACTGATCCACCTCGGCATGACACAGGCCCCGAGTCACTCCACCTTGGCTTACGCCAACCAACACCGCAGTTGGGAAATCTATGAGGCTCTCTTTCATTCGCTGCTTGCGCATCTTCGCCTCAAACTTCCCAGCTCCGGCAAGAACCCGCTTGGGCTTCCCGGCAAGCTTTTAAGTTTGGACAGCAGCGTGATCGATTTGTGCGCCAAAGTTTTTCCCTGGGCCAAATTCCGGGCCACCAAAGGAGCTGTCAAGCTACATCTGCTGTTGGATCATGATGGACTGTTGCCGCATTTCGCTCTGATCACGGAGGGCAAGAAAGCCGATGTGAAAGTG
>JBKJSR010000638.1:0-2731 GCA_046594355.1 Bryobacter sp. | reverse complement strand
ATCGAGAAGAACCTACGCCTGCTAGCGGAGCGATTCAACATCAGTATTGGCGAGGCGAGGATCGTGCAGGCGCGGTTAAGACCCAATCCGGTGCTTAGTATTGGCGCAAATTATCTGGATCTGCTCGGGTCTGGATTCACTTCCGGTGGTAGCGCCGCGGGGCCTACAGATGTGAACGCCCGGGTTGACTACCTGATTGAGCGCGGCAAGAAGCGTAATGAGCGAGTAGCAGTCGCAGAAGCGGCGAAAGCGGTCTCCGAGCTGGAACTGTTGAATAGCACTCGTACATTGATCCTCGATGTGCAGAGCGGCTTTACAGAAGTGCTGCTGGCGCAGGAAAACCTGGGGCTGGCGCAGGCAAGTCTCGAGTCTTTCAACCGGATCGTAGCAGTGAATCAGACGCGTGTGGATGCGGGCGACCTGGCGAAAGTTGAGCTTGTGCGTTCTCAGGTTGCCGCGCTGCAATTCCGGAATCAGGTGAGGCAAGCGGAACTTCGTCTCCGCATCGCCAAGAATCGGCTGCAAGCTTTGATAGGCCGAAGCATTTTCGTCTCCGATTTTTTCGTCGCGGGCGAGATGCGGCGCGAACCGATGTTGCTGGACCGGGCCGAAATCCTGAAGACGGCGCTGAGCGTCCGGCCCGATCTCGACGCATTGAGGCGCGATCAGGCGCGTTCGATGGCGGATTTGCGCTTGCAGCTCGCCCAAGGAAAAATCGACTACTCCGTCGGTGCCGCATATAACCGGCAGCTTTATGTCGGCACAGGCCGGCGTGGAGATTCGGTGGGCTTGTTCGTTTCCGTGCCGTTGGCTTTTTCCAATCGCAATCAGGGTGAGATCGAACGAGCCCGGCAGGAAGTGGCGCAGATCGAGGCGCGAATCCGGAGCCGCGAGCAGGAGATCGCCGCCGAAGCGGCCAATGCCCATGAGCAATTTGCGACGGCGAGGACGCTGCTCGAATCGATCGAAAACGAGATGCTGGAGCAGGCGAAACGAGTGCGTGAAGTCATCGATTTCTCATACCGCAGGGGGGAAGCGACCTTTGTCGAGCTACTCGATGCGCAACGTACATTCAACGAAACGATGCAGGGCTTGAACGATGCGCGCGGCGAGTATGCGAAGAGTCTGTTTCTGATCGAGTCTATTACTGGCACAGGCAAGGGGCTGAACAAATGAGCCGTCACTATCTGGCATGTCTGCTGTTTCTGTTTGCGCTCAGCGGCTGTGGGGGAGCGCCGCCGAAAACAGTATCCGTTGCTCCGGTGCAGGCCGCCGCGAAGGCAGGCTTTATCGAAATCGCGGCCGACTCGCCCAAGCTTGCCCAAATCAAGGTTGCCGAAGTTCGCATCGAAGAGATGCCGACGGATGAGTTCACGGCTCCGGGAAAGATTGAGGTGAATCCAAACCGCGTCTCCAAACTTTTGATGCCGGTTGCCGGCCGCATTACCGAAGTGCTGGTCCGGTTCGGAGATGCAGTGACAAAAAACCAAACGCTGTTTCTGCTGGAGAGTCCCGAGGCCGAGAGCGCCGCTTCGGCTCATCTACAGGCTGAAAGTGAGATTGCACAAGCGAACTCAACACTTCACAAGGCGCAGAGCGACTTTGATCGTGTACAGGACCTGTTCAAGGGCGACGCAATTGCGAAGAAGGAAGTGATCGCGGCGGAAACCACCGTGGCGCAAGCCAAGACGGCGTTGAAGCAGTCGCAGAACACTCTGGAGCAGGCCAAGGTGCGGCTTGAACTTTTTGGACTCAAGCCTGGAGCCTTTCGGCAAAAGATTGCGATCCGGGCACCTCTATCGGGCAAGATCACTGAAATGACTGCGGTTGCCGGAGAATACCGGAACGACCTTGGCGCTTCGCTGCTTACCATTGCGGATCTGAGCACGGTTTGGGTTGCAGCCGATGTCCCCGAATCGTCCATTCGTCTGGTGCAAGCGGGAGAACGATTCGATGTGACACTATCCGCTTTTCCGGGCGAGGTGCTCAGCAGCCGCGTGGCGCGCATCGCCGATAACGTAGATCCGCAAACTAGAACCATCAAGGTGTGGGCCGAACTGAGCAACCCGTCGGGACGATTGCGGCCGGAGATGTTTGGTGAAGTCCGTCACATCGAATCGGTTCACAAAGTGGCTGCGGTACCCGCAAGCGCAGTGATTCAATCGCAGCGCAGCAGCATCGTCTACCGGGAAATGGAGAGGGGGAAGTTTCAGCAGGTGGAAGTCGAATTGGGCAAACGAACCGGGGACTTGATTCCGGTGCTGAAGGGGATCCATGCGGGAGACCGGGTGGTGGTGGATGGCGCAATGCTGTTAAGAGGGTATTAGACATGAGGATCGAAGCTCCGGCAAAACTTCTGCTGATCTATGTGGACGAAACCGACACTTGGGGGGAAAGGCGAATTCCGCTCTATGAGGCGGTGGTGGAGAGGCTGTTCGAGCTGGGTATCAATGGTGCAACCGTGCATAGCGGCATCATGGGATTTGGCGCAGATCGACGCCTGCACAAGAAGGGCCTGTTCGGGATTACGGACGATCGGCCCATCACGATTTCCATCATCGAAAATGAAGTCCTGCTGCGCGTCGCGCTGCCCATGCTGAGGGAGATGGTTGCCGGCGGTTTGCTCTTTCTGGTAGACGGCGAAGTAGTCGCATGATCGCCCGGCTGCTGCGCTTTGCGCTCGAGCAACGCTTTATTGTCATCGTAGGCGCGGTTGCCCTGGTTGTTTTTG
>JBKJSR010000013.1:0-2910 GCA_046594355.1 Bryobacter sp. | reverse complement strand
CTCAGTGGCAGGATTGACCTCGATAAAATTTGGATTCGGCAGGACATCTCGGCTGCCCTCAAATTGCAGATGCAGGTTTGGGCCGTCGAGGTTAACGATGTGCTGCACCGCACTTCTGGTGGCAAAATGATCTCCGAGTGGGGCAAGAAGACCGAGTGCTGGGATGCTGTTCGACTGGCCTCCTATTCGCCCGTCCGCGACGGGATCCCCGAGTTACGCCCATAGTAGGTTGAGGTGGCAAACATTGTCGATCCGGAGAAGCGCAGCAAAAAGATGGCGGGCATCCGGGGGCAGGACACGAAGCCGGAGTTGGTGGTACGAAAGTCTCTTATTGCGGTGGGTTACCACTTTAGGTTGCACAGGCGCGACCTGCCGGCTGAGGGATTGGCAGCGAGTTTGTCGGAATGGATAGAGGGGAAGATGTTCTTAGTGAAATTCCTGCAACTGGTCAAGCGGAGCTATGAAGAAAAGGACTCAACCTCTATACGTCATATTTTCTGCAACCAAATTCTTACGTTGTCCAGGCTGCCGAACCTTTCCTTTAACTTCATAGCGATATCCCCCGATGATATGACCACCACCGGGTGGGTATCCTGGATTAATTCCTGATAGGCCTGGGAATCGAGATAAGAGGTGGTGACCAAAATGCCAAATTGGCGATGTCTGAGGCGCGAAATCAATCTCGACAAGGGTTTTATCCCCACACCATTGTTCATGCCATAGCATTTGGCTTCCAATGCGAAATCGACGTCTATCGCGCCGGCCCCGTAACCAATGCGATAGGTTCCCAATGCGTCTCTTCCTCCATCCCTCCAAGGTCTTGTTAATTCCCATTTCTGGATTGCCGGCATGAAAAGTCGAGCCAGCTCCATCGCGCACCGTTCGAAGGCATAAGAGTCTTCCTTGTAAAACTCGTGGATAAGTTTCACGTAGGTGGCGAGATCAGGTGTTTCCGGAATCTGTTGCTGTTTGGACCGTACAGCGTTGACGGGGAGGGATTTTAGGGGCGTGAACTTCCTGCCGCCAACCCAGTCAAGCCAAGGTTTTGGTGCATGGGACGAGGAGATTGCATTTCCGTTCTGGATGTCCTTAATCCAGGATCTGTGGACGATGGGAACGTCGAGAACTGTAAAGGTCGCCTTGTAGTTCTGAAACCGAACACCATCATTTGTAGTTCGCCACACCGCCACCAAATCGTCATCAGCCCCCATGCCCACCGCGCTTGGCACGGCGAGTCCGATGAACCTGACATCACGATATGTCCCTGTGTTGCCGAACAGGAGGATTGGCGGGAAGGAAGAGCTTTGTTGGTGTTGGTGCGCCTCGTCGAATAGATTTCTGAGCATCAGGTTGCCCTGTCGCGGTGTCTGGTGGAGGTCTCCTGGGATGCGCTTATCACCATAGTACACAAATGTCCCACTCTCGCTGTCTAGAGCGTCGGGCCAATTCATGTCAGAGAAACTTGTTTTTAAGACCAGGAGCTTCAGAGTCTTCACTTCGGGTCTTTGCCCGAGGTGCCGGAACCCCGCTCCGTTATCCACGTCCAGCAGCTTAGGCAGAGGGTCGTCAGATGAATTGCCGTTCCTGGATCCGCCGTAAACTTCGTCCACCATCAAATCGACGGTGCCCAGATTTTTGTCGATCATCGACCCTGATCTACCTTCCTTGGCTTCCTCGTATTTTTTGCTTGCGCGGCGCTGATCCATTTGAAGATGGCGGTCATGACACCTGAGCAGACACCGTTCCCGCAAAGTTTCACTTTTTCCCTGCGGCTGCCATGGGGCAGGAAGTGTTCATTTCCTCCGCCCATCGCCTTGAGTAGTTCGTTCGGCTGAAGCATCCTAAGGTAGGGCACGCCCTTGCGCCAAGTTACCAAGCCGAACCGATCGACGGTAGTGATCGTGCGCAGTGGCACATCCAGCGTCTGCCAGCCCCCGGCATAGTCGGAACTGTAATAGACGATGATGAACGGAACATTCGACCCTATGGTAGCGATGGCCCGCTCGGCTCGTTCGAGAGTGGCTTTCGCTCTTCCGGGTTTGCGCAGCGGACCGGATAGGTGTGGAGTCTCCCAATCGATGATATCGTTGGCTGTCATTGGGTCATTGTCTGCGAGAGCCAAAAGCTGTTCGCGGCTAACCTTGGAACCTTGCTTGTCGCAGACCAGGAACATTCGTTTCCGAGCCTGGGCGGATCCGAAATCGGCTGAATTGAGGAAAAGATCGCTGACCGTGTAGCCCAATCCTTCGATGGCCTCGACGAGTTCGTTGTGCCGATCCCATTTCTTCATCCGGTTCACGTTCTCGACAATTACCCAGCGCGGCTGCATCGACTTAACCCACGGAACGATGCCGATCGCGGTCTCACGGCTCCTTTCGGTTCCGGGCTTGGCACCGCGTGCAATGGAGTGCGACGTGCACTCTGGAGAAGTCAGCAGCACGTCCGGTTGATAGAGCCGACCGAGAGCCTTCGCGTCCACGTTTTCTATGAGGTCGGTGATGATATCCGATTTGGGGAAGTTGGCCTTGTATGTCTTCGTGGCCAATTCCCACGCGTCCAATCCCAGCAAAGGGATTCCTCCTCCGCGCACGGCACCCCGTGCTCCGAGTCCGCCGCCACAAAATAGGTCTACAAAAGTTGTCATTTATACCTTGTCTTCCCGCACGGTTAGCTTACCTCAGATGGAGGATTCCCGAAAAATTTATGGGGGAACTTTCGTTTCCGGATGACGGCTAGATTACCAGGTTACCGCCAATTCCGCTAGCAGCCTGTGGGGCTTGCAGTTAAAGCCGACAGGCTGCTAGAAGTTATTCAGCGTGTGATCCTCATGACGCCAAAAAGCATCCACCTCAATTCCTTCATGTATGGCTTCCATTAGGAATTGGGGCTAAAGGGAAATCTGGGTTCAAT
>JBKJSR010000769.1:0-8645 GCA_046594355.1 Bryobacter sp. | reverse complement strand
GGCGGGACCTTCACTTTCGAGCAGCATGCCGGCGACGTCGGTGACGCGGCCACGGCGCTGGAAGAAATTACCTTTAGCCAGGAGCTGCTCGTAGCGTTCGATGTTGAGGCCGCTCATGATTGGCTCGCGTGGAGGGCGGTGGAGAAGTGGACTTGCTGAAAGCGTTCCCGGTGAGGGTAATGCGGTGGCGCAGCGGTCAAACTGGCCAGGTTTGGCATATCAAGCTTTACTTGGCAGGAAGATCTTGACTGGTGCAGGCATAGATTCGTTGCGCTTGCGGAAGGGTCTTCGTGGGACGGAAAGAGGCTGCCTTGAATGCCGCTCTGCATGGGGCGGGCCTTCTCGAGCTTGCGTGGTTTACGAGGTTTGCGAGTCGGGATTTGGTGTTGCGCCTGGCAGGAACCGCAGAGGTCGATCCAGTCCCGTTCCTCTTTACCGGTATGAAATCGCTTGTTCATCCGCGCCTACCGAGCAGGTCGATGAAGCCGCGCTCGACTTCGTCGAGTTGGGCCTGAATCGAGGCGTCGAGTATGCCGCTAGTGCTTTCGAGCAGCATCGCTCCGCGCTCGAGGGCGGGGTCGGAGACGATTTGAACCCTGGGGGGGAGTTGAAGGCGTTCGAGGTGAGGAAGCAATGCCTGGTGGTCCTTTGGGTTGAGTAGAATGCGGTTGAGTTCGCGGAGTTCCGCACGTTGGGTGGCTGCGTGGATCAGACCGAAGAGGGCTTCGCTATCGACCTGAATTTCGCGATAGAGGATGCGGCGGGCGACGGCGACGGCGAGGCGCACGAGTTGTTCCTCGCTCTCTGCGAGGTAGCGATGCTTGACGGTGGCGATGTCCGCTATCGACTGGGCCACACGCTTCAGCCAGGGTTCGACTTCCATTTGAAGCAGGGACTGGGCGCGGGTATCGCATTCGGCGCGGGTGCGCTGGATGGCTTCGTCGAGTTCGCGCTGGTGGCGGGCCTGCAACTCATTGAGGCGATTGTCGATCTCCTCAAGCGGAAGCGGGAAGGCATGAGAATTGGGAGTGCTAACCGCGCAGGCCGGAGCTTGGGAGTAGCTGTCTTCGACAAGCCAGGGAGACGAGCCGATATTGCCGACTTCGCCCGCCTCGAAGATGCGGGCCATACTGCCGGCCGGAGCAGGCGTGCGTCCTGCCGGAGGGTTTTCGCTAGTTGACATACTGCTCGCCTACGGTGCCCTTCAGATTGATGATGCCCTCGTTTTCCAGTTGACGGAGCGCAGTGATGATCTGCTGCTGGGCTCCTTCGACTTCGCGAATCTTGACGGGGCCGAGGGCGTCCATGTCTTCGAGCAGCATTGCAGCGCCACGCTGGGACATGGAGGAGAGGAAGTGGTCGCGCAGCTTCTCAGTGGTGCCTTTGAGGGCGACGGTGAGAAGCTTGCGGTCTACGCGGCCGAGGAGTTCCTTGACGCCGATTTCATCGATCATGAGCATGTCCTCGAAGACAAACATGAGCTGGCGAATGCCTTGGGTGAGTTGCGGATTGATGACGTCCAGCGACTCGAGCAGTTCTTTGCTGGTGCCGGAATCGAGGCGGTTGAACATTTCGGCGACGGCCTGGATGCCGCCAGTAGTCTCGCGGCTGAAGTCGCCGATTTCTTTGAGCTTGAGCCCGATGATATTGGCGATCTTGCCGATGATATCGGGCGAGATCTGTTCGAGACTTGCCATGCGGTGGGCGATGTCGGCGCGCAACTCGAAGGGAAGTGCGTGGAGCAGACCACCGGCCTGGGTGGGAGTGAGATGGGAAAGGATGAGTGCGATCGTTTGCGGATGTTCTTTGTGGATGAACTTGGCAAGGGTGGTGGGATCGGCTTTCTGGAGCGCGTCGAAGCTGAGATTTTCGCCGCCCAACTGCTTGAGAAGTCGGTCGAGGATGCGCTTGGCTTCTTCCAAGCCAAAGGCCTTGATGAGAACTTTCTTGGCATATTCGACGCCGCCCTTGAGTACGTATTGGTGGGCAATCGACATCTGGTAAAATTCTTCGAGCACGCCTTCGGCAACGCCGGCAACGACGGAACTGGCACGGGCAATTTCCTGGCCAATGCGCTGGACCTCACCTTCGTCCATCTGCTTGAGCACTTCGGATGTGATTTCCGGGCCGAGGGTAATGAGGAGAATGGCGCACTTTTTTGCGCCGGGGAGATTGACCTTGAAACCGGGTTCTTCGGGGATGATCTCGCTAATTTTTTGCGGGACGGCTACTGCAGCTACGGCTTCAGCCATATTGTTATTTCTCCTTTTCGGCGTGAAGCCAGCTACGCAGAATCTGGGCAACGATGAGCGGGTCTTTTATCGCTGCGTCCGAGATGTGTCGCTGGAGGATTTTCCCTTTTTGGGTGGTCACTTCAGGCATTTTGAGGCGGGCAAGCTCTTTGTCGGCGAGTCGCTTCTGGAGGTTTTCCTGCTCGGCGAGACGATCCTCAAAGCTGCGGCCATCATCGGAGCCAAGCGAAGCAATCAGGGCGGCATTGGAATTGTCGGTTTTGATCGTGGCCTGGACAGCTGCCGCCGGCTGTGTGATCATTTTGGCGTCCTGAGCTTTGCGCCGGAACAAGAAGAACACGAGGGCCAGCCCAAAGGTCAGGACGCCGGCCGCAATGATGACAGCCAGGAGAATCAGCGGGTCTTTGAGCAGTGGCGGCAGAATATTGAGCAGGAACGTTGGAATATCAAAGAGCGGAAGGGGTGGGGCAGGCGGTAGCGGCACTAAGGGTGCAGTGATGTGGAGAGTGGCATCAAAGGGGAGGCTTTCGATGATCACGAGATCTCCCCGATCGGGCACGAGACCGATGGAGGCGGAAACGACGTCCTTGATGGCTTTGATCTTTTCCGGCGAGGGCACGTCGAAAACCCGTTTCGCTTTGGGGCCGATGCCTTCCCAGCGAAGTCCCTGATCGAGCAGTACCGAGAGAGAGATGCGCTTGATTGCGCCCTGGGGAGTTTTGGTGCGACGGATCGAGCGGCTAGCCTGGTAGTTGGTGCTTTCGGTTTTACGCCTGGTGCCGCTTTGCGAGGAAGCGGGCCGCGAGGTCGGACGCGGAAGATTACTTGCGATTCCTGGGACGCCGCTCGCGAGAGGGATGCCACTCGAGTCTTCGGTCTTTTGCTCGGAAGTGACGACCGCCTTTTCCGGATCGTAGATTTCTTCGCTCGCCTCGCCACTGGTCATGTCGCAATCGACGGTGACACCCGCGCGATACTTCTCTTCGCCAAGCAAAGGAGCAAGGGTCGCGTTGACTTTGGCGAGCATGTCCTTTTCGACTTTTTGACGGTATTCGAGCAGGATCTCGGGATATTCTTCTTCGGCTGAGGAGAACTTGCGGGGGCGGCTGAGCAGATTGCCGTTTTGATCGATGAGAGAGACGTGGTCTGGGGCGAGCCCTTCGACGGCGCTGGAGAGCAGAAAGATCACGGATTGAATCGAGGAAGGAGCAAGGCGGGCAGCGGACTTCAGTTTGAGGACGACGCTGGCTTTTGCCGGCTGGCGGTTGTCCAGGAAAATAGATTGCTTGGCGAAGGTGAGGTGGACGCGGGCCGATTCTACTTCACGCAGACTGGAGACGGTGCGCTCCAATTCGCCTTCGAGCGCACGCTGGTAATTGACCTGTTCCGCAAACTCGGTGAGGGCAAAGTTCGTTTTGTCGAAAATCTCGAAACCAATGCGGCCGGTGCGGGGGAGGCCCTGCGCGGCGAGATCGAGGCGAAGCTCGGAGAGGCGGGCGCTGCGGACATAGATACTCGATCCATCGTCGCCGACTTTGTACTCGACGTTTTTCTCGCGGAGACGGGCGGTAAGGTGGCCAGCGTCTTCGGGGGCCATCTGGGTGAACAGGAGCTTGAAGTCTTTGTCTTTCTGGAATTGAACAAGCCAGTAGATTCCTCCGCCGGCGATCAGGAAGGCGAGAGCGAGCGATATCTTCTGGCGGAGAGATAGAGGGTCAAAAAGTTGGCGAATCTGGTCCAAGGCCTAGGGTGCTCCCATTGGAATGCTCAGATTTGCATCCGCATGACTTCCTGATAGGCCTGCATCATTTTGTTGCGGACTTCAAGAGCGAGTTCGAATGTAAGAGCGGCTTTCTGGATGCTGGTTGCGACCTGGTGGATGTCGGTTTGTTCGCCATTGAGGAAGGATGAGATCTGGTTGTCGGAGTGCGACTTGGTGGACTTGATGTTGTCTATCGCGCCGCTGAGCAGGGTCTGGAATTCGTTACCGGCACCGGCAGATTGGGATGCAAGCCCGCCAGGGGCGAGAGGCTCCAAGGGCCGCACGAGGGCAAGGCCGGAACTGAGAGATTTGGCAAAGTTAAGATCCATGGTTAGCCTCGCAATAAGTCAATCGATTTAGAAATCATGTCTTTTACAGCATTCATCGCCGTTACATTCGCGCCGAAGGCACGACTGGCACCCATCAGGTCGACCATCTCTTCGATGGGGCTGAAATTTGGGAAGGCGACATAGCCCTTGTCGTCGGCGTCGGGGTGACCCGGCAGGTAACGGCGGATGGGCTCGCGATCGTCGATCTGGACTTCACTGACTTCAACACCGCTGTTGGGCGCATCGAGCGAAGACTGGAAGGCAGAAGAAAAGGGATGGGTGACGGGAGCGGACTGGAAGACGGCGTCCTGATGACGGTAAGGACCGCCTTCTTCGGTACGGGTTGTTTCCGAATTGGCAATATTCTGGGCCAGGAGTTCCGTTCTGAAACGCTGGGCGCTCATGCCGGAAGCGCTGACACTCATGCTGTTGAAGAGGCTCATTATCCGCGTGCATCCTTAATTGCAAGGCGGATGTTGTGGGCCTCGCCACGGAGCAACTGACTGACGAAATTGAAGCGCATGGCGTTTTCGCTGAGGAGGCGCATTTCGCGATCCATGTTTACGTTGTTGCCGTCGTTCTTGGTCTTGAGCCCATCGGGCTCGATGACGCCCGGCTGCTGCCCGGACATCAAGGACTGGAATTCGAAGTTGAAATCAATATCCCTGGTACGGAAGCCAGGGGTATCGGCATTGGCGATATTGGCGGAAACGAGCTTCTGCCTTTCGGCGAGCAAATCGAGGTAGTGAGACATCCGGCCGGAGATTGGATCGAACATACACGAGGGAGTATGCAAACGGCGTGCCAAATGGAAAGGATGGTGGAAGTAGGGGAGTTTTGGAGCTAAAGCGGCATGATATTGGCAGTTGCGCCCAAAATACGCCGGAGGCTATTCGTAGGTGTCCGGGTATTTCACACGCATCTCGTTTGCCATCTCGAGCGCTGTTCCAATTTGGACGAGTTTGCCTTGACCGATGCCGGGGCACCAGGTGGAGGTTTGCTTCCAGGCACTGCGGTCTTCGACGAGTTCGGGCCAGAAGGGAAAGAGACGGCACTGGACGGGTTTGACGGGGTGGATGCCGCAGCCGCCTGCATTGAGAAAGGGGCATTGCTTCGCTTTACCACGGGGCTTGCGAATGCGGCGCATGTGGCGGGTGCGGTAAATGTAGAGGGCTTCGAAATCGTGCTGGCCGAGGCCGAGAAAACGGGCGGCTCTCGCGACATCGTCTTCTGTGAGGTAGACATAGCCGGAGACCTCGCAGCATTTGCGGCAGCCGGACTGGCAGGAGAAGCGAATTTCGAAATTGGAGGGGCTGCTCACGCAACACCAGCGTAGCAATCGTGTTCAATAGGGTTATGCGCTTTTTCTCGATCTTCTGGACGGCTGGACTGGCCTTGATGCAGGGACAGGCCCCGACCGCGCCCGTGATCCAACCGCGAGGGGTGGTGAATGCGTATACGCAATTGCCCGCCCCGGCGGTAGCGGGACAGGGCGGGCTGATCCATATCAACGGAATCAATCTCGCGCCGCCGGAAGGATGGAAGGCGGTGGGGTTGCCATTGCCGACGCAATTTGGCGAACCGCCGGTGCAGGTGCTGATCAACAACCGGCCGGCAGCGCTGTTGTCTGCGACACCGGGGCGGATTGTGGCACAGGTACCGCTGGAGACACCGAACGGACTGGTGGGCGTAGTAGTGAGGCGGGGTGAGGAGCAATCGCGGGTGGCTCGATTGCAGGTGCAGGCGCTGGCACCCGGATTGCTTGCAGCCAGCGGACTGGGATTTGGCGCGGCGGCGAATGCGGGGACAGACGGAATATTGAAGTTGAAAGCGACTTCGCTTGGGATGACGGAACCGCGTGCGGGCACCGGGGAGGCGGCCACGGAGGCGACGGCTCCCCGAGCGGTGCTGAACGCATATGTGGGCGGGGTGCAGGCGGCGATGAGCGCGAGTTATTCCAGTACGACGCCGGGGGAGTTTGATATTGAATTGAAGGTTCCGGAAGGGGCAAAAGATGGTGATGCGATTTTGCTGGTGGCCAACGCGGCCGAGGCGAATCTGCTGACGATGAACAAGGGGCGGCGGGAATCGGAAGCGCTCTACATTCCGTATCCGGCAGGGACGCCGGATTTGAGGAGTGTGCGTTCGAGCGACGTGAATGGCCTGTTTTTAAATGCGAATGGCGTGCGGGGGACGGACACCTGTTTTAACAGTTACCTGATCGATGCGTTGAAGAAGACTTTCGAGAAGATCGATGGCTGCCTGACAACGGCGCAGCCGCAGGCGATCACGCCATTTATCGACAGTGCAGGTTCACCGGTGTTTGCGGCGTTTGTGGGACCATTTACCGGAACAGTGCAAGCAGGACAGGCTGCACTCGTGAGCGACAAGGTGAAGCTGTTTCGTGCGCTGTCGGCCGAGCCGGTTCACGCGACGCTGCCTGTTGCCGTGGCGGCTTTGAACGGAACTGTGGGCGGGAATTTTATTGCCACAGCGCCAGGAAGCGCAGGGACGCCAGGGAAGAGTTACAGCATTCAATCGGGAACTGGCGAGGTGGCGGAAATTGCCGCCGGCGGTGGTGGTGGTGGTGCGCCGGGTGGCGGCGTGAACCTGCAAGCACTCCTGCAGCGTTTTTCGTCGATCGATCTTGGAGACGGAATCAACAAGCTGCTGAGCCAGGTATCGGCATTGAACAATCAGTTTGTGTTGACCGTTGGAGACAGCCTGGAAAAGCCGACCAAGGCGAAGGTGGCTGTGCTTTCCGCACAAGGCGATATTGTGTCGCAGCGGGCACTGCCAGAGGGATGGCTTCCGATGGTGGCTCCCGCAGCTGCACAGCAGCCTTTGCCGGGCGGAGGACAAATTCCACCCGGAGTTGCGCAGCTTCGTGCGCCGACGCCCATTTACATGGATGGGCAAACGCGCAACTACTACGTGGCCGTGCGTTCCAGCGAGGGCAAGCACGGGCTTGCATATTTTCCGGCTGAGGGAGACGCCCAGGTCATTGCATTGCCGGAGGGTTGGTACTTTACCGGCTGCGTGCCGAACATTCCGGTGTATGGAATTGAACTGGCGCGAGCGATTGCGATGATGGGTGGCAAGTCCGAAGAAAATAGCTTCAAAACCCCCTGCCCTGCGGATGGTTTTTTGCTGTTCGATCTGACAGCGAGGCGGTTTGCAGCGGTGGGGTTGCCGGGGGCGGGAAAGTTCAATGCTTCCGGAGGGGCCGATGAGCTGAACGACTTTTTGACCGGATCTAACATCGATCCGGCCAACCGCAATACCTCGGATACCTTCTATGTACTCGATGGAGTGAACGCGACCGCATTTCGTTTTGACCTGCCTGCGGGCGTGAATTATTTTTCGGGGGGGACGAGAATCCCGGCTCTGAACCTGGTAGTTGCCCAGGCGAACAATCGGGTTCCCGGCGACGCGGGTTTGGTGCTGTTCGATCTGGAAAGGACCGAGGCACGGCTGCTGCCGACGCCGGAAGGTTTTGTATCGATGAATTATCTGGGGTTGCTGCCTTCGATACGACGGGTGGTGGCGCGAGGGATCAAGACAGGCAACAGCGGATCGCAAGTGCTGGTATATAACCTCGAAAACGGCGACCTGGAGATCATTGCCAATCCGGAAGGGGTTGCCTTTATCGGGTCTCCGCCACAGCAGCAGCCTGTGCCGGGACAGCAGCCAGTGGTGAACCTTCCAGTACGCGTGAATCAGAAAGCGAATACGGTGGAGGCGATTGTTTTTGGGGAAGACCGCAGACAGCGCGGCGTGGTTGTGATTCGCGTGAATTAGGAAATGGTTGACAAAGTATTGGTATCCGGGATGAGCAAGAAATGAATCCGGCACGTTGACAATACCCCAATTACGTTGAAATCTGGTGTAGTTTGGGTACTCCGAGATTGCCGTGATGGAATGAAGTGCATGTGCAGCCATGCGCTGCGACCCGGCACTGATTCACATCCCAATATTTTTTTTTAGCAGTAAACGGCGGAGACGGTAGACCTTAAATCTTGAGGTCACTCGTGTCCAAATTTACTTATGAAAACAGGTTAGGGCCACCCCCTGATAGGGTAAAGAAGTTCTTGCAAGAGTTCAACTTCACCGGAACGGATACCACCCATGGCACAAGTATCCAGCATTTTCAGTCAGATTCTCCAGCTAGTTCCCCGACCGCTGTTCGACAAGGCTGTTAGCCAGCACAAGGGGATGCGTGAGTTTGGCCGCCTGATTTGGCCCCCCTCTGGAGGTCAGCTAACGGGCATAGCGTAAAGAGCATGCACCGGGAATGGAGAG
>JBKJSR010000669.1:0-5587 GCA_046594355.1 Bryobacter sp. | reverse complement strand
TTCGACAAAACCGGTAAGTCTCTTCGCTCGGTCCATCCGCAATCCGAAATGGATGCCCCGGTTGCGCTGTGGTCGAGCAGCTCTGTTTTTACTGCGGTGGGCGACCGCATTGTCTTTTACTCGAGCGAGGCCCGGCAATACATCGCAATTCTGGCGGATGGAACGGTTACCCACGTCAAAAATTTGTCTCTTCCAAATGACGAGCGGGAAAGCGGCTTTGCCGTTACGGAGAAAAATGAGTTGTATATCAGCTCCAGAAATGCATCGAGTTGGAGTGTGTCTCGGCTGAATCTCGCCAAACAGATTTGGGAACCGCTCTCTCAGGGCGCGCGAAGCGACCGGTCCACACGTGAACGCCAGCTCACTCTTTTGGGTGCGCAGGGGGCAACGCTGGCTGCTCTGAGTGCCGATGCCGCTCATGTGCGTTTTTTCCGGATCCCCGATTAGTTTCCTGGCCAGGGCAGCCTTGCCCGCCTAGCCGAACGAGCACAACCGCCGGGATGGCACCGCAATCGCATACCGCAAATCGCAAACCACTGCATTCGCTTCGCGAGTGCAGTGACAGCCAGAAGACAGGCTTCGCAATATTCTTCAGCGGCGGCACTGCACAGCGCAGGCGAAGTTTTATACCAGATTCATACATACTGGACTTGTCCTCTCAGGTGAGACAAAAGTTTGGACACAGTACTCCAATCAGCCGAGAAAGCACTGGACAGATGGGGAAAGCTTTAGCAGAATCGCAAGAGCCGGAGAGGCGGAAGCGAGTTCTGCTGGAGAGCAACTCGCCGAGGGATCTCCGCTCGAAGACTCGTCGGATTGATAGATTTTCGCAGATCCTTAAGAAACTCACGCTGGATCTTTCCCGGCTGTCGGCGAGCAGTCGAACTCCACTGGCAGCTTGTAGCCTAATGTCGAGTGAGAGCGGTTGCAGTTATAAGTGCGTTCGAGCAAGTGACAAATCCCGCGTCTGGCATCGGCCATATCGAGATACTCGACGCGATAGAGTTTCTCATGCTTGAGGGTCTTCATGAGGCTCTCGGCCTTGGCAATAATGCCGATTTGGATATTGAGGTCGCCGAGCAATTTCGCGTAGTCGCCGCGATCGGAGTGATGGATGATCCCGGCGGGGGGAGCCCGCTTGTTGATCGCCATTTGCAAACGTCCCACCCCCAGGATGTAGGTGATGTCGGCCACCCAAAGTTGATTCCGGCGCGTAGGCACCAGCTTCCGGGTCGGGTTTGGATAGACGCGGAAGCCGTGCTTGCAATGCACAGTCCAACGATTCGCCACAGCGGAACTTCCATAGCGGGAAATCGCGGCAAGTGCAGCGGAACGCCGCAGGGCGAGGTATCGAATGGAAATTCACACGCCAGCATGCATACCGAAAACTGAGCTGCCCCTATATTTCGTAATTATTTTATGCGGATTCCAGGGCTTCGACCGGCCCGGTATCGCGGAGGCAGCGTAATCGGCTGCCAGCATACGAACGCATTTAAGCGGTTGTGGTACTAGCTGAGGTAGTGACAGCCTTCCTACTCCCGAATCCGGATATTTCGATAACAGGCATGGCCGCCATGGTGAGTGAGGACGAGAGGATAGGCCTTTTCCGGCTGCCGCTTCAGCTCATCGAAATGGTGGGGCTTAGGGATGTCGGTCCTCTTCTGAGCGGAAACCGCCTCGCGAAGCGCATCCGACTCCAAGTCCACTTCGAGCACACGTACGCCGTCGAGCCAATGCTCCACGCGCCGACCTCGCACCACGATCTTCGCGCGATGCCATTGCTCCACAGCGAGCGGCGGGAGTTTTTGCGGAGCCGAGAAAAGATAGAGAGCGCCAGTGCCGTGAGAAGCTGCGATACCGGCATCCGCGACGCGCTCGTCGTCGATGAGCTGGAGTTCGAGTCCAAGAGCCTTGGGCACATCGGGATTGGGACGAGTGCCGAAAACCAGGTACTTCACGCCGCTATTCGCGCCCTTCGCCAACCACCAATCGAACTCGAGATCAAAGTTGCGAAAGTTGCCTGTCGTAGAAAGATCCGCGCGCGGGCCGGCGGCAATCGAGCATAGCGAATCGTTTTCTATTTTCCACGAGGCGGTTGGAAAGGTCGTGCCGGTTTGCGTCTGCCAACCGGCTGTCGTACGCCCATCGAAAAGCAATTGCGCGTGCAGGCAAAGCGCAGGCAGGAAGAGAAGCAAAGTGCGAGAGGTCATGCGAAACGAAGAATATCAGGAAGCGACTCCAGCCAAGAGCGAATTGTGATGGAATTGAACTGTTATGCAACAGAATCCGCGCAGCCAGGAAGTATATGACGTTGTTGTTGTGGGGTCGGGAGCCGGAGGCGGAACGGCCGTTCACGTTCTGACGGCAAAGGGTCTGAAAGTCGCTCTGCTTGAAGCGGGACCCATGCTCGAACCGGCCAAGGAATTTCTTGAGCATAAGATGCCCTACGACTACGAGCATCGCGGCGCGGAAGAGGGCGGCAAGGCCTACTTCGGCAAGGGCAAGCCATTCGGATTTTTTGCCACTACCAGCGGCGGCTGGCAGCTCGATGGCGAGCCTTATACGGTGGGAGCAGGCAGCCAGTTTCAATGGTTCCGCTCAAGGATTCTGGGAGGCCGCACCAACCACTACGGCCGCATGTCCTTCCGCTTTGCGGAATACGATTTCAGACCCTATGACAGGGATGGACTGGGCTTCAACTGGCCCATCTCCTATCAGGATCTTTCTCCGTATTACGACAAAGCCGAAGAGTTTATCGGTGTCTGCGGCTCGGTGGAAAACGTAGCTTCCTGCCCCGATGGCAAGTTCCAACCCGCGCCTCCGCCGCGTGTACACGAGGTACTGGTCAAGAAGGCTTGCGACAAGCTGAAAATCACCTGTATCCCGAATCGCCGCGCGGTGATCCACAAGCCAACCAACGGGCGCGCGCCTTGCCACTACTGCGGGCAGTGTGGACGCGGCTGCCTAACCGCTTCCGCCTACAGCTCCGCGCAAGTGCAGGTCTTTCCGGCGATGAAAACGGGTCGCTTGCAGATTTTCGACAATGCCATGGTGCGCGAAGTTCTTACAGATAACAACGGTAAGGCCACCGGCGTCCTCTACATCGACAAGCGCACGCGAACGGAGAAGACGATACGCGCCAAAGCGGTGATCATCGCCGCGAGCGCCTGCGAATCCACGCGCATCCTTTTGAACTCGAAGACACGCGAGTTCCCGAACGGTCTGGCGAATGGCTCCGGACTTCTGGGCCGCTATTTGATGGACACCGTGGGCTTCGGACTTTCCGGCTACGTACCGGCCCTCGAAGGCATGCCGCAGTACAACACGGATGGCAACGGCGGCGCGCATCTCTTCATGCCCTGGTGGCTCTGGGATCAGCATCAGAAGCTGGACTTCCCGCGCGGCTACCACATTGAAATCGGCGGGGGCTACAGCCTGCCGGGCATTGGTTCGTATCATGGCGCGGCAAGCCGCCTTGGTTACGGTGCCGACATGAAGTCGAAGATTCGCGAAGGCTATGGTGCGAGCATCGGCTTTGCCGGCCGCGGCGAAATGATTCCGAACATTCATTCCTATTGCGAACTCGACCCGAATGTCGTCGATAAGTGGGGCATCCCCGTGCTGCGCTTTCACTTCAAGTGGACCGACTACGAATGGAAGCAGGCGCGCCACATGGAGAAGACTCTCACCGAGATCATTACGGCCATGGGTGGGCGCGTATCGGGCCTGAGTGCCGCGCAGCGCGAATCAAACGGCATCTCCGTGCCCGGCACGATTATTCATGAGGTAGGAGGCGCCCGCATGGGCACCACCATCAAGAACTCCGTGCTGAATGGCTATTGCCAAGCGCACGAAATGAGAAATCTGTTTGTGATGGACGGCGCAAGCTTTGTCTCTAATCCGGACAAGAACCCGACCCTGACGATCAATGCGCTGGCTTGGCGCGCTTGCGACTATCTGGCAGAGGAGATGAAAAAAGGAAATGTCTAATTTCGTAGCTCTCGAAACTATGGACCGCCGCGCTCTCTTGCGCGGCATTGCATTAGCCATCACGGCCTCGGGCACGCTTGAGCTCGAAGCCGCGCAACATGTACATACGGAGACTAGCTCCGAAAAGAGCAAGACCGGCACTTACAAGCTAAAGGCATTCACCGCCGGCGAGTTCAAGACTCTAGAGCGGCTGGCGGAACTGATCGTGCCTGCGGATCAAGTCTCCGGTAGCGCCAAAGATGCCGGGGCGCCTGAATTCATCGATACGCTGTCCAGCCAGAATGAAGCGCTGGCGGATATCTTTCACGGCGGGCTGGCCTGGATGGACGCAGAGATGCGCAAGCGCTACAGCATCGGCTTTGTCGCCGCGAAACCCGAACAGCAGACGGCACTGCTCGACCTTCTGGTCGCAACCGGCCGCAGCGAGGCGGAGCGGCGCAGCGAGGAATCGATTTATCAGAAAGCCGATATTTATAGGGAGTTCAGCAACTACACGGTGAAGCGCGAAAATGAGCTCGCGGTGGGTGCGCGGTTCTTCGACTGGGTTCGCAGGATGACGGTAGATGCGTTCTACACGAGCCCCATCGGAGTCAAAGACCTTGGCTTCCAAGGCAATAAGGCCGTCTCGAAATACGAGGTGCCCAAGGAGTCGATGGAGTACGCACTTAAGCGCAGTCCTTTTGCGGAAGGCTAGTCGAGGATCGCGCCGTAAGCGAGATTGACAAAAGCATTGCGTTCTTCAGATCCACCCTCGCGGTGGATCATGAAGATCCCGATCATGTCGCGCTTGGGATCGATGAAGCAGTAGGTGCCATAGCGCCCACCGTGGCCGTAAGTTCCTTCAGAGAGCGGCGCGGCGGCATTGTCCCGCGCCACGGCCCAGGCCAACCCATAGCCCATACCAGGGGCGCTCGTAGAAAGCGTTCCCGTATGCACCTGCGTCATCGTCTCTACCGAATGGCGCGAGAGGATGCGCTGGCCGTTGAGTTGCCCTCCGTTCAGCATCATCTGATAGAGCAGGAAGAGATCGTTCGCCGTCGAATAAAGTCCGCCTTCGGGCAGCGGATACTTTGCTCCGGCACGGAACTTCATGGCTCCTTCGCCAAGAGGATCGGCCGTGTATTTGAGGGGTTTGCCATCCTTGAGGATGTAAGCGGTGGGCATCCGAAGCCACTTCTCTTTGGGCGGATAAATGAAGGTGTCTTTCATCCCCAGTGGCGTGAAGATGCGGGCCTCGATAAATTTCTCGAAAGGCATGCCGCCAACCACCTCCACGATGCGGGCCAGCGTGGCAATGCCAGGGTTGCTGTATTGCCATTTCGTACCGGGATCGAAGTCGAGCGGCGTCTGGGAGATGACCAGTACCACCTCGGCGAGTGTCTTGTGCAAAGCCCCGTGCAGTTCCCCAATACCTGCGGGAGGATTGAGAATCATGCCCGAAGTATGGGTCATCAGGTCGCGGATGGTGATGAGCCTGGTGGGACGTTTGAGCGTATCGCCTGTGAGAACGCGCTGCCCGCGAAATTCAGGCAGATGTTTCTCGACGGGATCGAGGATCGACAGCTTCCCTTCTTCCGCCAGCATCATTGCCGCTATG
>JBKJSR010000451.1:0-6163 GCA_046594355.1 Bryobacter sp. | reverse complement strand
CGTCATTGCAGCCCGAGTACCTTCATTTGTCAGAGTTACCTTGGCTCTGGATATGGCTGCTCCCGACGGGTCCGTGACGGTTCCGTGAAGGGTGGCGGAGTTGGCTTGCGGCAAAGCCACGCTCGGATTCAACAACACCAGACCTGCCGCCAGCAAAAGCGTGAGGCGACCAGTCGCGCGAAAATCTTCAATCATCCCTGTAACTCCTATGGCCGATAATTTATACCTATTCTTGTACCGGCGTCAACCCCCTTGGGCTTCGTTGGGCTCTGTCGGGGCCTCGAAGCAGTGGAAGTGATTCACCCGCGGCTTCGGCCGGTCCATCCCTCAGAGCGTGCGATCAAATGCCAGCTCCAAAGCACGGGCCAACGACTGCCAGGGCCATGCGATAACAGCTTCACTTCGGCGGTTCGGGCCGTGTCGGGCGCACCGCAGGCGTCTCGTAACTATCAACGATCTTCGGCCGTTCGCCTTTCGTCGACATACCCGCCCCAACCATCAGCTTGGTAATGGCTTCGATTGTCAGCGCATCGGGCCTCGGGAGTCGGCTGATGTAACCCTCGGCGATGAAGAGCGGCGTCCCGCCGGCCTTGTTGGGGTTCTTCCAGATTTGCGGATCCGCTCCCCGCTCAGCCAGCAGCTTAACGACAAGCGGGCTGATGTTATACGCGGCTCCGTGCATCGCCGTATCGCCGTTCTTATCCACTGTATTGACGTCGGCGCCCAAGTCGATCAACATCTTCACCCCTTCTACCGCTTCACTTTCCTCCCCCGCCTCCTCCTGCGGTTCGTTCGCGCCGACACCGGCTACCGCCATTAGCGATGTGGTGCCATCGTGATTCGGCAGAAGAGGATCTGCACCCAATTTCAGCAGCAGCCGCATTAGCGGAATGTCGACGCGATCGGCGGCAAAGAGAAACGGCGTCGCCCCTTCAGACCCGATGCTCGACCATGAGGCAGGCTGCTTGGGCGCGCCCTTCGGCAGCCGAAAATTGACCTTCGCTCCTCGTTTCACGATTTCGCGCACGAAGCCGACGCTCGACAGGCTGCCCATCCCGTCCGGCACCGCAGGATCGCTGCTGTCGCTCGAGTCCGGCCTTCGCACCATGGCAATCACATGGAGTGGAGTGAATCCTGTGCGCACATCGTTCGGATCGGCGCCCGCGTCCACCAGCGCAATCGCCAGCTCGAAGTGGCCGTTCTGCAACGCGAGGACCAAGGGACTTGTACCTGGTCCTCTGGCCACCCCAGCACGCACCCTGCCGGCCCGGGCCTGCCCCTGCATCATTGCATTCACATCGGCGCCCGCCGCGAGCAGTGCGCGCACGGCATCAAGGTGGCCGCCACGCACGGCGAAGAGGAACGCATTAAACCCGGAGTCAAGGGTTGCATTCCTATCGGCTCCCGCATCGATTAGCGCGCGGACGACCGCAGTGTGTCCCCCGGCCGCAGCCCACATCAGGGCCGTCTGGCCGAGCCGTTCGCGAGACTCGGGTCTTGCGTCGCGCGCCAGCAGCGCCTTCACCCCCTCCACATTGCCGGAGCGCGCCGCCAACATCAGCATGGACTCCCCGCCTTTCAGCGTGGCGTTCGCATTGGCTCCAGCCTCCAGCAACAGCTTCACAATTGCCGCGTTGCCGTTCGTACAAGCCTGCGCCAGTGGCGGCACTCCATAGCGGTTGGGAGCGTTCACATTCGCCCCCGCGCGCACCAGCAAGGCGACAGCCTCGGCATCATCGTGATACGCGGCCCAGTGCAGCGCAGTGGTTCCGTCCACCTGGGCGGCGTTTACGTCCGCGCCGGTTCTTAATAGCCTGCCGACGCCGACCGTGTCGCGCCCTTCCATGGTGTCGGCCAGTACGCTACGCGCCCCTGTAGCGGCTTGAGCAGCGAGACCGGCTGCGGCGAGAAAGATGAGTCCACTTAATTTTTGCCAGTGCATATGCGTCTTTTAGCCAACGTCAATTCGATCGAAAAGGTTCTGGACTTTTCCAGTGCTGTCTCCGAACGAATCCATTTGAATGCCAACTCGCTCCAGCAACGTGAGGTGGAGGTTGGCCAGGTTCGTAGGCTTCTCGAACCGAAGGTGCCGACCGCCCTTCAGCCCGGTTGCCGCGCCGCCTGCCACCAGGATCGGAAGGTTCTCATGATCGTGGAGGCTCGGATTCCCCATGCCGCTCCCATACAGGTAGACCGTGTGATCCAGAAGCGAGCCATTGCCATCCGGAGTAGCCTTCATTTTTTGGAGGAAATCGGAAAAAAGCGAAATATGGTAGGTGTTAATCTTTGCGATCTGCGCTACCTTCACCGGATCATTGCCGTGATGACTGATTGGATGGTGCGGGTCCCGGACGCCAATCTCGGGATAAGTACGGTTGCTCTGCTCGCGCGTGAACTGAAACGCGATTACGCGCGTGATATCTGCCTGAAAGGCTAAAATCTGCAGGTCGAACATGAGTTTCGCGTGGTCGGCAAACGCTGCGGGAACGCCTACCGGCCGTTCAAGATCAGGCGTCTTGTTGTCCGACACCGCTTGCTCGGCGCGCTCGATTTCATGCTCCACCTGACGCACACTGTCGAGGTACTGATCGAGGCGCACGCGATCAGGGAGACCCACGCGCTGCTTGAACCTGGCGATCTCCTTCGTGAACGAGTCGAGCAGGCTTGCCCGATTGCGCAGCGCGGCCCGGCGTGCGTCCGCATTGCCGCCTTCTCCGAACAGCCGCTCGAAGACGACGCGCGGATGCGCCTCAGACGGCAGCGGCGTCGTAGGCGATGACCAGGAGAGGCAATTCTGATAAACGCACGAGTAGCCGTTGTTGCATACACCGGCTAATGGATTTAGATCCATAGCCAGTTGGAGCGAGGCGGCTTGCGTCTCGCGGCCCATTTCCCTGGCCGCGATCTGGTCGACCGTAGTGCCCGAGAAGTAATCGGAGCTCTCGGTGTGTTTCGCGCTTGCGGCGCTCAGAAACGCGGAGTTCGATGTGTCATGAGTGCCCGGATAGGCATTCTGCAAACGCAGATTCGTAAGCACTGTCAACTGATCTTTGACTGGCTGGAGCGGTTTGAGAATCGGGGAAAGCTCGTCGAGCTTCCCTTGGCCGGGGGGAGTCCAGCGCTCCTGATCGCACCCCATTGGGATGAACACGAAGCCGATCCTTCGGACGGGCTTGGCGGGGGTAGCGGCCCATGCCGTCGCAGCGGGGATCATCGCGTCAAGCAGGGGCAGCGCTAGAGCAGCCTGCACGCTCCTCAACATAGCCCGTCTTGGAATGGCCTTTTTCGTCAAAAACATCACGTTGTCCTTCTACCTGATTTCTAATTTACCGGCTACGGAAGTGGCCTCTGTGCGCCGCATTTGAAAAGGAGCGCTCTTTACAATTCCGAGAATGAGCGACGAGAACCGGTATCCTTCCTTCTCCGCGCCGTTCACGATCTTGCGGACGGCCGGCGCATCGTAGTACTCCACACCTCGACCCAGCGCGAAGGTCAGCAGGTTCTCCGTCAGAGTTGTGGCAAAGAGTTCTGGATGGCGTAGTAGCGCGTCTTCAAGCCCATCGACCCCTTGGAACTCCCGGTCGCCGGGTACAGCCCCGGACGCATCCACGGGTTGATCTTCCACCTCCAAATCACGCCACCGTCCTACCGCATCAAAGTTCTCGAGCGAAAAGCCAACGGGATCGATCGTCCTGTGACAGCTCGCGCACACGGCGTTGCTGCGATGTGCCGCCAGCCGCTGGCGCATTGGAAGATTGGTGGCTATCGTGCTCTCATCGAGGGCCGGCACATCCGGCGGCGGGGCAGGTGGCGGCGCTCCTAAAAAGTTGCGCAGCACCAGGACGCCACGAAGCACCGGCGAGGTCCGGGTCGCATAGGACGTCACCGACAGTACGCTACCTTGCCGCAGTAGTCCGCCTCGCTTGCTTTCGGGTGCGAGTTTCACGCGGCGAAACCGGCTTCCGGTAACGCCGGGGATTCCGTAGTGCTTCGCCAGCCGTTCGTTAAGAAACGTGTAGTCCGACTTCAGGAAAGTGAGCACACTTCGGTCGTCGCGCAGCACATTGTCGAAAAATAGCTCCGTCTCCTGCCGGAAGGCTTGCCGAAGGTTGTCATCGAAGTCCCGAAACAGATTGCCGCTGGGATTTACTGCGTCAATATTGCGCAGCCGCAGCCACTGTCCCGCGAAGTTGGTCGCCAAATTGAACGACCGGCGATCGGCGAGCATTCTGCGAACCTGTTTCTCGAGTTCTTCCGGCTGACTCAATTTGCCCTGAACAGCGGCGTCGAGCAATTCATCGTCCGGGATGCTGCTCCATAGGAAGAACGACAACCGCGACGCAAGATCGAGATTGCTGATTCGGTAGACGCTCCCCGGCGGTAGTTTCTCGGGGTCGCTCTCCACCCGGAACAGAAACTTTGGATTCGTCAGCACAGCCGTGACCGCCATTGTGATTCCCAGCTCGAAATCGCCTTCCGCGCGCCCCTGCCGATAGAAGGCCATCGGCTCGTCCGCGTCGGACCTGACGATCGGCCGCCGGTAAGCGCGGCGCATCAAAGTCGAAACAATCAATGCCGCGCACTTCTCTTCCTGTTCCTTGTCTTGCCCGGTTGGCCTGCAGACAAGCAACCGGCGCCGCGCCGGAGTATCCCCGACGCCTGTGGGCGCGTAGGGTCCAGTCACCGAGATCTGGTCGATCGCAGGCGCAGTACGCGGATGCCGCCGGTCGTTAAAGCGGGATTCTGTTGGCTGCCTTGGCGTGTCGATCAGCGATGAGCCTTCCCGGACGAAGGTGACGGCAATGCTATGCGGCCCTGCCTTCACGGGAATGCGTGTTTTCAAGGCTTTCTCGTTCAGCGTTTCGATGCCGATGGATTCTCTCGAGATCGTGAAAGTATGAACCGGCTCCCGGTCGAGCAGAAGTAACATTTCATGCGTACGGGAATCCCGCAAGCCGCTGACGACCCCAGCCAGATTGCGGGCAAGCAGGATATGGATCTCGTACTCGCCGTCCCGTGCAAACGTATAACGCGTCGACAAGCCGCCGCGTGTGCCAATCGGCAGCCCGGGCATATGATCTTCCTGTGTAAGGTCGGCGGGCAGGCCGATGGTGTCGCTTTGAAGGGAAGTTTGCGTGCTCCCCACTGCCAGGCGGCTGATCTTCTGGGCTGCGGAGATGTACCGGTTTAGCAGGGTTGGCGGCAGATCGCCCACATTGACGTTGTCGAAGCCATGACCGCTCTCATCGGCCGGGAGAAGGGAAGTGGCATCGATGTCGACCGCCAGCAGGTCCCGGATCGCATTTTGATATTCGGTCCGATTCAGACGCCTAAGCGTTTCGGTGCGGCCGGGATTCACCTTCGTGGCCGACGCGGCGTCGAGCGAGGATTCGAGCGATGTCAGTATTGCGAGGCGATCGACTCTCGAGGGCTGCGGCAGGTTGGGAGGCGGCATGACGCCCGTGCGCAGTTTACGCACCACTTTCTCCCACAGTTCGGGCTGCATTTCGGGCTTGGTTATATCGGCCTGGACCAGATTCAGGCCGCCGCTCTTCAGGCTTTGGTTATGGCACTTCGCGCAATGCCGTTCCAGGAATTGGCGTTGGTTCAAAGCGGGAGAGGGTGCTGCCGCATTCCGCTGCTGTGAAGAGCTCTGCACTGGCGCCAATAGGATTAGCGTCGCTGCTAGTTTGGCAATGGATGTTTTAAGGGTTACCCAGTTCACTTCGACTCACTACTCGCACATTCTACTACCAGCCTGGCTCCGCCGCCGCAGGTTACGGGCAGCAAGAGGGCTTCCCAGCAGTTTCGCGACCAACCTTCCTGACCAAGGCCTGATCAAGATCGGGGATTTCCTCAATGAAGCTCCTCCCGTGCTTCACCGAAAGCCTGCACAGCCTGCGCCGCAAATCACTCCGCAGATTGTTCCCCCCTCGGACTCAAGCGGAGAGGGAAGTCGCCTCGGCTCGGCCTGTCCAGCGAAATGCACAGGCGTTTGCTACAGGTGCGCTAATAAAACCCTAACCCAGCAATGCAAATAACGTGGGGCCAAAGCTCAATCGTTGAAGTCGAAGGCACGGATAGGGCCGGGATTGGGTTCGCCAATGGCCGACGCGCCCACCGCACCAACCGCGTCGTAGAGCGCCAACCGCTTTTCAGCAAT
>JBKJSR010000304.1:0-4943 GCA_046594355.1 Bryobacter sp. | reverse complement strand
AGCTTGGCGCGGTCGAAGGTCTTGTCGATGGGGTTGATGTTGAGGACATTCTTGGATGAGCCAAAGATGAACTCGTTGGTGAGGGTGGGATTGACGGTGGTGGTGAGGTTATTGACCCAGCTCCAGCCGGGGTTGCCGAAATTCATGGGCGCGAAGGGAATGTTGTAGTCGGCACTCCACTGGCCGTAGGCACGATCCTGTTCGGATTTGGTCTTGATGAAGCGGGAGTAGAAGCGCCACTTGTCGTTGATGTTGTAGTCGCCACGATAGATGTTTTCGCGCCGGGGGAATTTATCGGAGACCTGAGTCTGGTAGTTGAACTGGGGGTCGACCACACCGAGGGGAGTTGGATAGAAGTTAAGAATTTTCTGGCCATCGGGGTTGATGCGGCTAGGTGGGATGACGTTGCCGGGGAAGCAGCCACCGCCACCGGTATTGGTGCCGCAGGGCTGATTGCTGAGGGGGTCGCGGATGAAGACGGGGCGGCCGTCGCCTTCGACTGTTCCGGCGAAGTTGCCGGCGCGCTGCGCGACTGTGGGGACAGTGACGCTGCGGAGTCCGTTGGGCGAAAGGCGATTCTGCCATTCGATGCCGACGAAGAAGAAGAGTTTGTCACGGTTGGGGTTGAGCTTGGGGATGAAGGCGGGACCACCGATGTTAAAGCCGGCGGTGTTGTCGCGGAAGAGCTGGCGGGATCGGCCTTCCATGTTGTTGCGCCAGTTGTTGGCGTTGAGGCCTTCGTGGCGGTGGAAGAGATAACCGGTGCCATGGAGGTCGCGGGTACCCGACTTGGTAACCACACTGATTGCGGCACCGGAAGAACGGCCGTATTCAGCGGGCTGCGAGTTGGTGAGAATCTTGAACTCGGCGATCTGATCAATGTTCATGGTGGCGAGCTGGCCGCCGTTTGAGCCGGTATCGATGTTGGTGATGCCATCGACCATGAGGTTGTTCTGGTTCTGCCGATTGCCATTGACAGAGCCGCCGACGCCACCGGTGGGGACGACGCCCGGAACGGTGCGGGTGAGGGCGAGGAAGTCGCGGCCGTTTAAGGCGATATTGATGACCTGGTTGCCGGTGAGCACGCCGCCTTTTTCCGCACCGCGAGTTTGCAGGATGACGCCTGAAGCTTCGACGGTGATGGAATCGGTGATGGCACCGATGGCGAGCTGAATGTCGGGAAGGTCGAGACGGTCGTTGGCGGAAACGCGGATTTCACTGCGTTCGTATTTCTTGAAGCCACTGGCTTCGACAATGACTCTGTAGAGCGAAGGCTTGAGCGGGTTGAAGAAGAAAATGCCTTCGGTGTTGGTGATGGAGTCGCGATTGTCCCCCTGGGCGACGTCGATGAGAGTCACTTTGGCTCCTGGAACCAAAGCCCCTTGGGCATCTTTGACGATGCCTCGGATTGAGCCTGACGATTGTTGGCCATATGCCGCTAAACACGTGAGTGTAGCGGCGGCGATTGCACGCAACATGGAGTTGCGCAGCGAACGGTGCTGCATTTGGATGCCCCCTAAAGAAAAATTCTAAAAACAGAGATTGGCCCGCAGATGCGAGCAGATTGTATTTAGCGTATTAGCTTTAAGGGAATGTGTCAATCCTGTAAAGATTATGTAAAGTTTATGCAATTTTGCAATTATTTTAGATATTTTGCTTTACGGATGCCGCTCGGTGGACATGCCGGGCGATTCGGGGGCGGTGACTTCCCCATTGATCATGCGCGGCTGGGGTCCGCCAGTCTCCATGTAGATGGCATTGGGAATGGCGCAGAGCATGTTCATGTTGACGTCGCCGCCGCCGTGGCTGGCGAGCGAAAGACCGGCCGCATCGGCGATGGCGGCAATCTCGAGCCACTCCGTCACGCCTCCGGCACGCCTGTTGTCCGGCTGTACGATGTCGGCTCCCTTGCGTTGAATCAGATCGTTGAACTGATGCTTGGTGTATAGATTTTCGCCGGTTGCGATGCGGACGTCCAGCTCGCGGGTTAGCTCCGCAAAGCCTTCCATATCGTGCGGCGGGAGGGCTTCCTCATACCAGAAGACGCCCAGTTGCTGATAGACGCGGCCCCGGCGCAGCGCTTCATTGCGGCTGAAGACCTGGTTGGCGTCGATCATGATGCGGCGGTCTTTGCCAGCCAGATCCTGGGCGACGCGGATGCGGCGTTCATCGTCGGCAAGAGTACCGCGGCCGGTCTTGATTTTTATTGCGCGGTAGCCCTGGGAAAGCGCCGTCTCGATCTGCGCCTTGTATTGGGACAGATCATCGTCGTTGTCGTAATACCAACCGCACATCGAATAGACGGGCATGCGGTCGCGATATGCGCCCAGCATGCGCCATACAGGCAGGCCCGCATGTTTGCCGAGGATGTCCCAGATTGCGATGTCGGTGGCGGCGATGGCGAACTGCGTGATGCCGGTGAGCCCCTGGTATTGCAGCCCGCGATTGAGCTCGGCGCGGATCTTTTTGGGGAAGGCCGGGTCCTGGTTGAGGATCAGCGGTTTGACTTCTTCTTCGAGAATCGCGCGGAGCACCTTGGGGCCACCTTCGACCGCGCCAAAGTTTGAGGTTGCCCAGCCAGTGATACCGGCGTCGGTTTTAATGCGGAGTGTGACGGTGCCGGAGTGGATGCCGAGCGCCTGAAGCGCGTCGTAGTTGGGTTTACGCGGAGGATTGATCGTAAGATCTGTTTCGAGACCGGTGATCTTGAGCGATTTGCGCTGCTGGGCGGCTAGCGCAAGGGGCAATGTACATAGAGTGCGTCGGAGCATGGGAGTTCCTTAACAGATGTGCGCGCCGAGGGTTTCGAGATGAACGGAATAGATGGACTGGCTGCCGCACATGAAGAGGCGATTGCGGCGAGTGCCGCCGAAGCAGAGGTTGGCGCAGATTTCGGGTAAGAGAATCTGACCGATGCGTTTGCCGTCTGGAGCGAAGATATGAACGCCGTCGTAGCCTGCACCGACCCAGCCTGCACCGACGTAGATGTTGCCGTGGATGTCGGCACGAATGCCATCGGGGATGCCGGCGATTGGAAAACCGGGGAGGTCCATGGAGCAGAACTGCTTGCCGCCGCGGAGGGATTTGGAGTCGGCGACGTCCCAGACTTTGAGGTTCTTGGGGGCCTTCTCGTAGTGCGTAGAGCCGCTGTCGGCGACGTAGAGTTTTTTGTAATCGGGCGAGAAACAGAGCCCGTTGGGCTTGAAGATTTCGTCGGTGACTTTATCGATTTTGGCGGTGACGGGATCGATGCGGTAGACGGCTTCTTTGAGCTGGAGTTCGCCCTTGTGGCCTTCGTAGTTGCCGAGACTGCCATAGCCGGGATCGGTGAACCAGATGCCGCCGTCGGGGTGAACGACGACGTCGTTGGGGGCGTTGAGTGGTTTGCCGTCGAACTTGTCCGCGAGCACGCTGATGGTGCCGTTGAGTTCATAGCGGGAGACGCGGCGGTTGCCATGCTCGCAGGAGATCTGGCGGCCCTGGTAGTCGAAAGTGTTGCCGTTGGAATAGCCTGCGGGCTGGTGGATGACGCTGACATGGCCATCGTCTTCGAGCCAGCGGAACTGTTTGTCGTTGGGGATGTCGCTCCAGACGAGATAGCGTCCGCCACCGTGCCAGGCGGGGCCTTCGGCCCAGAGGAAGCCGGTGGCGTGGCGCTGGATGGTGGTGTTGCCAACCTTGATTTTGGCGAAGCGCGGGTCGAGAACGACGACGTCGGGCTCGGGGTAACGGGTGGGGCGCTGGCCGGAATAATCGCGACCGGGAGTCTGGGCCGCCGCGACGAGCGGGGCGGCGAGGGAGGTTATGAGTCCACGACGTGTCATGCGGGTTGAGGTTATCACAGCTTCGGTTGCCCTACCAGGAGAGGTTGAGGGCGAGCTTGATAAAGCGCGGGAGGTTGCGCTGCGTGGGATCGAGTTGGCCGAAGCGGGGGTTGGTTACATCGAGTGCGCCGGAGGCGAGGTTGGAGAACCAGGGACGATTCGCGGCGTTGACCATTTCGAAGCGGAACTGCAGACGGACCTTCTCGGTGATTGGGAAGTACTTAGCGAGAGATGCGTCTACATTGCGATAGCCGGGGACGCGGACGTCGGTGAAGCGAGTTGGGAAATCGCGGATCGTGAAAGGTGCCTGAGCGGCGACGCGTCTACCACCGGCGTCATCCCAGCGGGAGGTGTCGAAGTAGCGGGGGAAGGTGGCACCCGAGCCGAGGTTGGCGGAGCCGTCCTTGACAGGCTTGGCGTTGGGATGGTCGGCGGCCCAGCCGCTCTGGAAGGCGAGGTTGAAGTTGATCTGCCAGCCGCCGAGAGCCAGGTGTCTGACGCCTTTCCAATTGCCGCCGAAGCGCTGGCCGTGGCCCACAGGAAGATCCCAGACGCCTGCGGCAGCGAACTTATGGGGGATGTCGATCTGGTTGGCAGAACGTTTTTCGAGAGGGGTGGAGC
The DNA here is from genome assembly GCA_046594355.1 of Bryobacter sp. GTDB lineage: Bacteria > Acidobacteriota > Terriglobia > Bryobacterales > Bryobacteraceae > Bryobacter. The sequence continues at coordinate 498 of JBKJSR010000304.1, read as the reverse complement.
GGGGATCGGCGAAGTTGTAATCCTGCGTGTTGAGGAGCGAAACTTGCTCGCGGACTTTGATGAAGGAGTAGCTGGCGTTGAAGACGATGCCCTGGGAGTAGCGCTTGGTCAACTTGGCCTGAAGCCCGTCGTAACGCTGCGTGCCTATGGGCAGACTGTTGTAGTTGAAGCCTCCATATTGGGGGTAGGGGAGGAGCAGTTCCTGACGGGCGATATTGGCTCCGTTCTTGGCGGCGTTATTCGGGATGAGACCGCGCAGGGGGTTGGCGACTTGGCCCGTGTAATAGGCAGTATCGACAGCACCGCTGGGGAGGCGGCGGCCGAGTTCGGAGGCTGGAATCACGTTGATGTTGGTATTGACGGGGAGGCCCCGGGAGAGATTGCCTACGAAGCCGATTTCGGCGAGGAGGTTGCCCGGGAGCTCGTGCTGGATGTCGATGGAGTATTGATGGGAGGCTGGCAAGTTGCGATCGAGGAAGTTGATGTTGATGCCTTCAC
>JBKJSR010000256.1:0-7651 GCA_046594355.1 Bryobacter sp. | reverse complement strand
TCCTTCTTGGCCACCGCCATCACAAACTCGATCTTTTCCATTGTCCGGCTTCTCTCTTTCCAGGGCATTCACCCCTATCGGCTGCCGGACTCTAAATGTGTCACCCTTCCTCCCGGTCTGTTCTGTCAACCTTCCTCCCGGTTCGCGCCACCTACGAAGAACAGCTCGCCGCACTAAAGCTGGCCGAAGAAGCAGAAAAAGTGAAAAACGAAGCCAATCCGGCCAAACTCTAAACTATGCATCCAAGCGCCCGGGTCGGTGGACAAACCACGCCGCGCCAGCTCTTTGAATGTTCGAAACATCCCCTCCACCTGGCCGGATCGACCGGTATTCCGGACGGCAAGCATCTTGTTAGTCATGAAGTCAGCGAATAGTCGAGCCACGCATAGGCCGCCTGCCGGATCTCCGGCGGAAAGTCATGTTCGCAGTCCGGATGCTCTACCCGGATCTTGGGATGCTTTGAATCCCGCACCGCATCGTCTACGCCACTTGCATCGAAATTCGCATCCCGCAAGGGCGCATTCACAAACACCGGCCTCGGGGCAATGGCCGCCAGAACATCCTTGAAGTCGAAGGGCATCGCCTCCGGCTTCCGGGCCGCAATCCTTGGCATGTAGCCTTTGTGCGACCAGCCAGTCAGATCGCCGCCATAGTACTTGGCGAAGCTGGTAAACCCGCAACTCGTAATCACCGCGCGAATACGCCGGTCGAAGGCCGCAACAAACAGCGAGTTGTGGCCACCCAGGGAATGCCCGCAAACGGCGATCTTCTTCGGGTCCACGTAGGGCAGAGCGATGAGCAGGCTCACGGCCCGTATATGGTTCACGATCCCTTTCATCGAGGCGCTTGCATAGCCATGCGCATAAGGGTCGAAGCGGTACTCGCCAAAGTTCGGGTAGTCCGGTGCCAGTGCTACATAACCGCGCAGGGCAAGCTCTCGCGCATAGTGCAGGTTCGGCTTGTCGCCGAGCCCTGCCGGCTGGTCCTTGCCGATCTTCGTCGTCTGGTGCAGGCAGAGCACGGCAGGCCGCTTGCGGCGCTCGGGGTTAGCGGGCAACAGAAGCCAGGCAGGCACCATGTCGCCCTGTTCTGCCTCGTAAGTAATGTGACGCCGCAACAAGCCGCCGTCCCGCGTTTCCGACTGCACGCTAAACCTCGGCGGCCCCTTCGGCAGCTTCGGCAAAGGGCCCATCACTTCTTCGAGGCGGGGAAGGATCATATCCTATTAGTTTGGATCTATTCTTTTCCCGCCGCATTCCACATCTGACCAACGTCGTACTAGTCGAGAGCGGCCCCCGCCCTCTCTACGACGACTTCGTTGGCAGCCTCTATGAGATTCATGGCCAGAATATACGCATTGATCTGGTCACGTGCTACGCGGGTCGGCCGCGCGGCTTCCGTGAGTCCAATGGGGCCATCTATCGCGTGCAGGACTATCGCGGTTGGGATGGTGCCAAGCGCCTCGCACTCGAGCTGCGCAAGGGTGGCCCAAGCACCCTGGGCATCATCTGCGCCGGAGTACCCGTCATGGGCAAGTGGAAGTGGCTGCTGCTCGCCGCGCTCAAGAGCAAGGTCTTCGTCATGAACGAAAACGGGGATTACTTCTGGATCGACTATTCGAACTGGAACACGATCCTTCACTTCATGGCCTTTCGCGCCGGCATGTCCGGCGACAACAGTATCTGGCTGCCGTTGCGGGTTCTCGCGTTCCCTTTCGGCATAGCCTATTTCGCGGCCTACGCAGCCTGGCTGCACGGCAGAAGATGGATGAGGAGTTTATGAAAGCAATTCAAGTATTTGAAACCGGTGGACCCGAGAAGCTGACCTACGGCGACAAGGAGACTCCACTGCCCGCCAAGGGCCAGGCTCTTGTGAAGCTCGCCGCCAGTGGTGTGAACTACATCGACGTCTACCATCGCACGGGTCTCTACCCGCAGCCCTCGCCTTTTACCCCAGGCATGGAGGGTGCCGGCACGGTAGAAGCATTGGGAGAAGGAGTTACTGGTCTTGTCATCGGCCAAAAGGTGGCCTACGCGCTGTGCATCGGTTCTTACGCGGAATACGCCGTCGTCCCCGCCGCGCAACTCGTTCCCGTGCCTACGGGGCTGAGCCTCGAACAAGCCGCCGCGGTGATGCTGCAAGGCATGACGGCCCACTATCTTGCACACTCCACCTGGAAGCTCGTAGCTGGCCAGACCTGCGTCGTTCACGCCTGTGGGGGTGGGGTTGGATTGCTACTCACGCAGATCGCGAAAATGTGTGGCGCAACCGTCATCGGCACAACCAGCGCCGTCCCTGGTTCACCCAAGTACGAGAGGGCCATCAAGGCCGGCGTCGATGTGATCTCGAACTACGAAGACTTCGACGCCAGAGGTGTGCATGTGGTTTACGATAGCGTCGGTGCCACCACCTTCGAGGCTAGCCTCAACAGTCTGCGGCCCCGTGGATTGATGGTCACTTACGGCAACGCGAGTGGCCCCGTTCCAGATATCAGCCCTTTAACGCTAAGCCAGAAGGGAAGCATCTTCCTGACTCGGCCCTCTCTCGGCAACTACGTCGCGACCCGCGAGGAGCTCCTCTGGCGCAGCGGCGATCTTTTCCGTTGGCTTGCGGAGGGATCGCTCTCACTGCATATCGAGAAGACCTACCCGCTGGCTGACGCCGCTCAAGCGCACCGCGATCTCGAAAGCCGCCAGACCAGCGGCAAGCTGCTGCTAAGCAATTAGCATGCAGTCGCCGTAGCCGCGCATCGAGAGCCGCAGGAGCGGGGGCTCATGGCCGACAAAAGCGCATCGGGCAAGTGAATGCCTGTCGGCATCGAAGGCTGTAAGAGCAGCGGCAAGTTGCTGCCTGTAGCGTCCGCTCATGGCCGGCAAATGCGTAGTCGGCATCGAAGGCCGGAAGACCGGCGGGAAGCTGTCGCTAAAGAAGTAGCATGCAGTCGCCGTAACTGAAGAAGCGATAGCTCTCCGCTACGGCATGCCGATAGGCCCGCATCGTCAGCTCATAGCCGGCAAAAGCCGCAACCAGGATGATGAGGCTTGAGCCCGGCAAGTGAAAGTTAGTCGGCATCGAAAGCCGTAAGGGCAGCGGCAAGTTGCTGCCTGTAGCGTCAACTCCTGGTCGGCAAAAGTGTAGTCGGCATCGAAGGCCGGAAGACCGGCGGGAAGCTGCCGCTAAAGGATCAGCATGCAGTCGCCGTAGCTGAAGAAGCGATAGCGCTCAGCTACGGCGTGCCGGTAGGCCCGCATCGTCAGCTCGTAGCCGGCAAAAGCCGCAACCAGCATGATGAGGCTTGAGCCCGGCAGGTGAAAGTTAGTCAGCATCGCACCCGTCGCCTGGAAGCGGTAGCCAGGGGTGATGAAGATGTTCGTGTCGCCGGTGCCCCCTTCCATCGAAGTCTCGATCGTACGAACACTCGTCGTACCAATTGCCACGCGCCGCTTCGCGGCCTTGAGCGTTGCCGAGGCCTCGGGGCTGATCTCGTAAAACTCGCTGTGTAACGTGAGCGTCTTGAGGTTCTCTTCACTCAACGGCTGAAAGGTCCCGAGCCCAACATGCAGCGTGATTTCGGCGATGGCCGCTTTGGTCGCTGCCAGGATCTCGGGAGTAAAGTGCAGCCCGGCCGTGGGCGCAGCCGAGGCACCCCGGTGCTTGGCGAATACGGTCTGGTAGCGCTCCTTGTCCGCGCCTTCATCGGGACGGTCGATGTAGGGCGGAAGCGGCACGTGACCGATGCGATCCAGCTCCTCATGAATCGAAGTGCTCCCGCTCAATTCGATCTCCCGCTCCCCCATACTCAGGTGCGCTGTGATGGTGGCCTTGAGCCGATCGGAAAGGATGACTTCAGCACCGACGGGTAACTTTTTGCCCGGACGGACCAGAGCTCGCCATCTCGAGCCCTCGGGGTTGAGAGAACGTAGCAGAAAGATTTCGATCTTGCCGCTTAGCCCCGGACGATGGCCAAAGAGCCGTGCCGGGATCACTCGCGTGTTGTTCAACACCACGCAATCGCCGGGCTCGATGTAGCCAGGAAAGTTGCGGAACTGATCGTCGCGAATGCTTTGCGTCGCGCGGTCGATCACCAGCATCCGCGATGCATGCCGCTCCACGAGGGGGTGGCGGGCGATCAATTCGCCGGGTAAGTCGTAGTGAAAGTCTTCGATTCGGAGGGGCACGGTTAAAATAGGAGTTTGAGAATCCTCGGCATTGAATCCTCCTGCGACGAGACCGCAGCCGCAGTCGTGGAAGATGGAACCAAGATCCTTTCTTCCAGCGTAGCGTCCCAGCTCGATGTTCACCAGAAATATGGCGGTGTCGTGCCGGAACTCGCGAGCCGGGAGCACGTCCGGGCCATCGTGCCCGTTGTGCGCGAAGCGCTCGAGATGGCGGACACCAAGCTCGAAGATCTCGATGCGATTGCCGTTACGCATGGCCCAGGTCTGGTCGGCAGTCTGCTCGTCGGCCTCACCTACGCGAAGGCGCTTTGCTTTGCACGTGGCATTCCCCTGATTGGCGTACACCATCTCGAAGGTCACATCCAGGCCGCGATCATTGGCGTCGAGCTTGAGTACCCTTCGCTCGCGCTGGTCGCGAGCGGCGGTCATACCCATTTGTTCGAGTGCCTGTCCGAGGGCGAGTACCGGCTTGAGGGCCGCACGCGCGACGATGCCGCCGGCGAGGCTTACGACAAGGTATCGAAGCTGCTTGGCTTCGGCTATCCAGGCGGGCCGGTAATCGATGCGCTCGCGGCGCATGGCAACCCGAAGGCGGTACGCTTTACCTCGCCCCGCCTCAAAGGCAACCTGAGCGACTTTAGCTTTAGCGGTCTCAAGACGGCCGTGTTGCGCTGGACTGAGGCCCGCGACCTTGGCGCGGCCATCGACGCCCGCAAGCGCTGCCACAAGCCCAGCATGGAGCAACTGCTTGCGCTCACCGATCAGGAGACCATCGACATGCTCGCAAGTTTTCAGTGGCTGGTGATCGAAGAGTTGTTGAACCGGGCCGGGAGGGCTGCCACGCGCATCGGCGCCAAAGCGCTCCTGATCAGCGGTGGCGTTGCTGCGAATCGAGGTTTGCGTGAAGCGGTAAAGGCGCGGCGCTGGGAGTTCCCGGTTTACTTCCCCGAGCCGAAATGGAGCACCGACAACGGCGTCATGATCGCCGTCGCCGGCTACGCCCGCTGGAAGCGGCATCGCTTCTCGGGGCTCGACCTCAAGGCCCAGGCCAACCTTCCGCTCGCCCGATGAGATAACATCGCAAGCATGGAACGCAGAACTTTTCTGGCTGCAGGTGCGGCCGCAAGCCTCCTACAGGGAGCGATGAAAAAGCCCATCGGGCTCGAGCTGTATAGCGTGCGGGAAGACTTCGCCAAGGATATGGCCGGCACGCTCAAGGCCGTCGCGAAGATGGGCTACGAGGGTGTTGAATTCTTCGGCAACTATGCCGACTGGACGCCCGAAAAGGGCAAAGAAGCGAGGAAGATGCTGGATGATCTCGGCATGAAGTGCTTCTCAACGCATAACGGTGCCAAGTACTTCACGCCCGAGCAACTGGATCGGGTGATCGCGCTCAATGTGACACTCGGCAGCCGCTTCGTCATCATGTCGAGCGCGGGCAAGGTAGAAGGCATCGACGGTTGGAAGGCTGTTGCGGCCAAGCTGAACATGGCCCAGGAAAAGCTGAAGCCGCTGAAGAAGAGCACTGGCTTTCACAATCATGCCCTGGAGTTCAAGCCGATCGGCGACAAGAAGCCGATGGAAGTGCTGGCCAAGGAAACCACAAAGGATGTCGTGTTGCAACTCGATGTCGGTACCTGCCTTGAGGCCGGTACGGATCCGGTTGCCTGGATCAATGCCAATCCCGGCCGCATCAAGAGCGTCCACATGAAGGACTGGAAAAGCGGCCAAAAGAATCCGCACGATGGCTACCGGGTGTTGCTCGGCGAAGGATCCGCAGACTGGAAGTCGATCGTCGCCGCATGCATCAAGACCGGCGGCGTCGAGCATCTGCTGGTCGAACAGGAAGGCAGTGAATTCCCGGCCCTTGAGACCGCCGAAAAGTGTCTGGTTAATTTTAAGAAACTGGTGAGCTAACAATGAGAATCGGAATATTGATCCTGATGGCCTTGAGCGCTTTTGCGCAAGAAGGCGTGACCGTAAACCTGAAGAGCCTTTTCGAAGGCTATAAGCGCAACATGATGGGGAGCGTAGGCAAGTTCAAGCCCGCAGATATGGACTTCAAGCCAACTGCCGATGTGCGGACGGTGCGCGAGATGATCGGCCACGTCGCCGACGCCAACTACTCGATCTGTTCGCAAATGAAGGGCGAGACGAACCCCGACAAAGGCGGCAACGCAAAGAAGGACGACCTGATCCCGGCGCTTTCGACGAGCTTTGACTATTGCCTCGCGGCGATCGATGCGGTGGACGGCAAGATGGCGGAAAAGACCAACGCGCGTGTGCCTCGCGACAAGGGCTATGCCGCGCTGCACCTGCTCGATCACACCGCGCTGCACTACGGCAACATCATTACCTACATGCGCATCAAGGGCTTGGTTCCCCTTGAATCAGAGCCCAAGCCGAAGCCTTAAGGGCTAAGGCTTTTTCCAAAGTCCTTTGGCCGGTTTGGCCTGCTCGGGATGTTTTGAATTAAACGCCTGCCTGCCTTGCAGCATCGTTGCGTAGTACGCTTCGATTGCCGCTTTGCCAGGCAGGATTTTTGTTTTGCCGTCTGGCTCAAAGACGACCACAGGCTCGTCCTGATGTTCGAGGTAACTCTCCTGAGCGCCGTGCTGAATGAGGGGCAGGCCAAACTGACGATTCAGGTAGTACTGCACATCGCGCAACTCGGGCGAGCGGACATGCTTGTTGCCGAGCATCTCTTCCATGACAAAGAAGTGAACCTGTGGATCGGCGGCTGATATGAGGCCGTAAAGATCATAGTCGCCGCAGACATAGAGCTTCTGCGTGATCAGCCCCGACTTACTGTAGTAAAGAACGCCGTAGTGCTTGTGGCTTGGGTCCGTCTCGACCGCATAGGATTTGCCCGCCGGCATGTAAGTGCGATGCTCGCCGGGCTTGGGAATGTAGATGACGTCGAGAGATTCTTCCCAGTTCTTTCTGACACACTTCATGTCGCGGCCGCCAAAGACACCTGGGTGAATCTCGGGGCTCACAACGAGACCGCCGAGGATATAAGGCGCGGAGTCGAGCTTGGCGGTCTTCGCCTTGATGTCGAGACGCTTGGGATAGTAGCCGGACTGTTTGTAAAAACGGAAGGACTTGGGGTTGGCTCCACGCACCAGAATGAAGACCTTGAAATGTGCCGCCGCAGACTGGAAGACCCGCTCATGTTGCGGGTCCATCAGTTCAGAAAGTTCTTGCGCCATGATTCCTCATTCTCTAACGCGGCGCGAAGCGAAGAAAAGGGCCAGATTACTTGGTTGAGCGTTCGCGCGAAGAGATGATGCGGTCGATGATGCCATACTCGATGGCGGCTGGAGCCTCTAGGATATAGTCGCGCTCGGTGTCGCGGGCGACCTTTTCGATTGGCTGACCTGTCGCATCGGCCATGATACCGTTCATCACTTCCTTCATGCGCAGGATCTCGCGGGCGTAGATGTCGATATCAGTAGCTTGGCCGCCAAGGT
>JBKJSR010000086.1:0-2787 GCA_046594355.1 Bryobacter sp. | reverse complement strand
CGTACGGGCCTCGGGGATCTGGTAGCTGGCTTTGTTTTTTTCAAACTCGACAAGCGCATCGGCTTCGGGAATCCGAATGCCCTTAATAACTTCCATGGGGTCGATGGCAATGTAGTCCAGCTTGATCCGCTCTTCGGATTCTTTGAAGGCGTCTTCCACTTCCTTGGGAGTGGCAACGGCGCTCATCAAAATCAGCGTGCGCAGGCGTTGCGTCTCAATGTCCTTTTTCATGCTGTCTTCGAATTGGGCGACCGTCAGCCCGGTTTGCTTCAGCATGTTTTCATACATCTGCTTGCCGACAAACTTGCCGTCCTGCCAAAGAGCGGGCACGTCTTTCTGAATTTTGAGGGCAACGTCCTTGTCGGAAGCGGTCAATCCCGTTTCGTCTGCGTAGCAGGCCACGCCCTTAACTGCGACGTACTGGTCTACAAATTGCGGGATGAAGATGGCCGCACTTTCCGGCGGAAGGCTCTGGCGATTCAGCATCTGCTGCACCTTCAGCCGTACTTCTTTGGCGGTCACAGGCTGGCCGCAGACCTTGGCAACAGTTTCGTCCCCGGGAGCGCCTCCAAAACCGCCAGAACCAAATCCTGGAATCAATGTGACGACCATGGAGAGAGCAACCATGCCCAATAAAACTCCAAGAACAATACGCAAGTTGGTGTCCTTGCGCCGGAACAGATCAAACATGAAGACTCCTGAGAATGTTTCTTTTGGCGGGTGCCATTGCTTGCTTCTGAGAGCAAATGCCTCTAAATTATAGCGAATCGCCGCAGCCTGCATCGAATGGAGTAGTGTACTTTACTGGAATCGATCTGGGATGGATGGGCAAGCCAAGCGGATTCGCCATCCTTGAGTGGTGTGGCAAGCGGCTGCATTTGCGTTGGACCGGCCGTATCGCTGGCCATCGGGAGCTTCTGGTTGCAGTGGATCGGTTCACACGAGCGAGTCCCTGCTGGATCGGCCTCGACGCGCCGGTGCTGATTCGCAATCCAGACTGCACGAGAGAAGCAGACATACCCCGTGGAAGCCCTTTCGACGCCGGCGGCTGTACGCAAAGCCGAGCGGGAAGTAGCCGAGTTCCGGAAGGTTCAGGCGATCGGCCACGAGTTCGTCGAAGTGAATGAACAGATCTGCCGGTTACGGCCATCCGAAGACGCCGCACTGGCAACGCAGGGGGAAAAACGGCGGACGCGATCCAAAGGGAAATCGCACGCGAAGTAGACCAACTGCTGCGCGTCATCTTCTATAGCCGCCGCAAGACGGGCCTTGTCGAGCTCGAAGCCTTCGAAATGGCGGTACGCCCGGCCATGCATCGGGCCGGTGCGGCGGCCCTGCCCGAACTGCTGCAATCCCCGATCGGCGAAGCATCGCCTGCTCCTGTGGCCAGCAGGCTCAATAGCGGAAACTGCGCTCGAAGACGTGTGGGCAAGGTCTCCGTATCGCGGCCCTGCTATCTGTGCCCGTACTGCCATAGCGGCCAGTTCCCGGCCGATGGCGAGCTCGATGTGTAGAAGACCGAAGCGTCGGCGGATGCTGGCTACGGTAGGCCAGGACGCGCCCTTCGATCAGGGGCGCCGACAGATGAAACTGCTTGCCGGTCTGGAGGTGACGGCCAAAGCCGTGGAGCGGAAGGCGGAAGCGACCGGAGAAGATATCGCCGCACGCGAGCGGGAGCATATAAAACGCGCTATGCGCTACGATCTGCCAATGGTTCCGGGCGGGCCGATACCGAACCTGTATGTGCAAATGGACGGGACCGGAGTACCCGTGATGAAAATGGAAACCGTGGACCGGCAGGGCAAGACCGAAGGGCAACCGGCCCATACGCGGGAGGCCAAGTTGGGAGCGGTGTTCACGCAAACGACATGGGATCAGGAAGGCAATGCCATCCGCAACCCTGATTCGACTACTTACACCGCTGCCATCGAGACCGCCGAAGAGTTTGGCAACCGCATTTATGCCGAAGCCTGGAAGCGCGGTTGGAGCCGTGCGGAAAAAAAGGTCGTGATCGGCGATGGAGCCGGATGGATCTGGAATATTGCGGCGCAGCATTTCCCCGCTGCGATTCAGATTGTCGATCTTTATCACGCCCGCCAGCACTTGTGGGACCTGGCCCGCAAGCTGTACCCGAACCAGGAAGACGGGCAGAGGCGCTGGATGACCATTCACCAGGATTTGCTGGATGAAGGCCGGATCGAAGATCTGGTGGCCGCGCTCCGCTCTATCGATTCCTCGAATCCGGAGCTGACCGAAAACATCCGCAAAGAGGCAGCTTACTTTGAATCCCACGCCCACCGCATGCGTTACCCCGAGTTCCGCCGCCAGCACCTGTTCGTCGGCTCGGGCGTGATTGAAGCTGGATGCAAAACCGTAATCGGTTCCCGCTGCAAACAATCCGGCAGGTACTGGTCAGTTCGCGGTGCCAACGCCATTCTGGCTCTCCGTTGTTGCCACATCAACGGTCAGTTTGAGGATTACTGCGAGCAGCGGGCTGCGTGATTTCCACTTCTATGTCGCACACCCCTTTTCAAGTTATGTACTAAGTAATTCCCCCGATAAAAAAATCAAGGTATAACGTGATCGGTTGAAACTGCCGAAACACCTTAGAAGGTAGAAAACGAAAGAACTCAAGCCCATATTGCGAAAAAGCACGAAATCCCGATCTCTGGCCGCAAAGTTCTCGATGTTTACATCGGTGCTTGTGCTGTGGGTGATCCTCGTCAATATCGCCTACGACATCCACTACAACACTTTCGACCTGGGTAAGGGCGTGCTCATGGTTGC
>JBKJSR010000001.1:0-2575 GCA_046594355.1 Bryobacter sp. | reverse complement strand
GTCCCTAACAAATCAAGACCAAGAAAGGAAGTCGCCGCTGCGCGGCTCCGTATTCCCCTTTTTCATGACGTTCGCTCCCTCGCGGCGCAAAACCGATTTCATGCTCATCCTTCGATTGGAAAATGCTACCCATGCCGGACTTTACGCCTAAGTTTACGTTTTGTAAACTGATGACTTGAAAGTGATCAGCAAGCCCGCCATTCTCGAGTTTTCCGAACGGCACCGGGTGCGACAGTCTCGCTGATGAACTGGTGTCGGATCACCAGGAGAGCCGAATGGGGCTCTATGGCCGATGTACGGAGCGACTTCGCGCACGCGGACATCGTGGGGGGGAAGGACCGTGTTCCCTATTCATGGCAACGACTACAGCAAGGGAGACTGGAAACGATGAGTACGACAATCGAGATAAAAAAATCGGTCTACGCTAAATTGTTGGCGAAGTGTCTCCCCCCGGCCCATACATTGCGGGGCCGAACACGCACGGCTAACCCAGATGCTGCTGCAGTTGGATGAACGCGAGGATCTTTCGCCGGAAGCGGAAGCGCTTGCGGAAGTGCTGACGCTACTGATTGAAGATTACGCAGAGAAATATCATCCACTACCCCGCGTCTCACCCAACGAATCGTTGAGCGCTGATGGTAGAACGAGGGCTGAAGCACAAGGACATCTGGCCTGTCCTGGGCAACGAGGGAGGTGCCACTGAAGTATTGAGCGCCCGGCGGTCCATCAGCAAGGCGCAGGCGAAGCGAATTGCTGAATTCTTCCACGTGCCAATCGACCTTTTTATTTGAGGTTCACCCGCGACCGTTCTACATCGAGTAGACTCAGCAGAACCCCTTCTCAGGCCGCTATCAACAGGTGACAAACTCGGGCCTTACGAAATCCTCGCCGCGATTGGGGGGGGGCGCGGGATGGGTGAGGTGTATAAGGCTCGGGACACGCGGTTGGATCGCACGGTCGCGGTGAAGGTGTTGCCGGAACATGTTTCGCAGCGGGAGGAGGTGCGGGCGCGGATCGAACGGGAGGCGCGGGCTGTGGCTTCGTTGAACCACCCGAATATTTGTTCCTTGTTTGATATCGGACCGGGTTACATGGTGATGGAGTTGATCGAGGGGGAGACGCTGGCGGCGCGCATTGAGAAGGGTGCGATTCCGCTCGAGCAGGCATTGAAGTTTGCGGGGCAGATTGCGGATGCGCTGGATCGTGCGCACCGGGCGGGCGTGACGCATCGTGATGTGAAGCCGCAGAACATTATGCTCACTCGGGATGGCGTGAAGGTGCTGGATTTTGGGTTGGCGAAGTCGGTTGCAAAGCCCGGTCCGACGGAGGAGACTCTCACGAAGGTGTTGACTACTGAGGGAACGGTGATGGGCACGCCGCAGTATATGGCACCGGAGCAGTTCGCGGGGAAAGAGGCGGATGCGCGTGGCGATATCTGGGCGTTTGGGGCAGTGCTTTATGAGATGGTGATGGGGCAGAGGGCGTTTCAGGGGAAGAATTATTCGAGCCTGCTGGGGGCGATTCTTTCGGCGGATCCTGCGCCGATGTCTGTGAAAGCTTTTACGCCGGGGTGGCTGGAACGGTTGGTGAGGCGGTGATTGGAGAAAGAGCCGGAAGATCGATGGCAGACGATGCGGGACATCGTGGTCGAGTTGCGGAAGTTGCCGTGAGGCCGTCGAAGGCGGGTTGGTGGCCGTGGGTGGCAAGAGTTGCGACACTCGCATGCCTCGCTGCTGCGGGCGCTGGTGCGTTTGAACTCTGAGATCGCGCCCGACATGCCGCTGGCAAGAGTCGACATTGCTTATGGTGGAGGCATGCTGGCGCTTTCGCCCGACGGCGCGCGCCTTGCAGTCACGCTGCGAGGCGCAGACGGCACGGTTCGCCTCTTTAACCTTTAACCGTCTGCTGGATCAAAGCCAGGTTGTGGAAAGCGGCGCGGCGGTGACGTTATGCGACGCTCAGCCAAATCGGCGTCCTCTCGCTGGTGCCTTCCGCTAGCGGGACACCTGTACCAGTGACGAAGTTGAGTCCTGGCGAAGCTGCCCACCGTTGGCCGCAGGTTCACCCCGGGAGCCAGTCGGTAGTGTTTACCGCACTCGGGCAAGCAGGCATCAGCGAAGCGCCGAACATCGATGTGATCTCGCTCAAGACCGGGAAGCGGAAGATGATACTGCGAGGGGGCTTTTCGGCCCGCTATCTCGCAGCTGCAAGCGAAGATCGAGAACGCGAAGCGGCTGAGTGGATCGAGGGCTTGATCCAGGATTCACTGCCCGGCGGCGAAAGGCAAAAGACTCGGCCGATCGGGAAATGGGGGCCATATGGATGTGATTGCGGCTGCGTGGTTATCTGACCGTAAGCTTGACGCTTTGTGAAGCGCTGAGCCCAGCCGAATTGGTGGCGGTAAAGGTGATGACGTGATCTCCGGCGGCGAGCTTCTTAGCCACGATATCCGTACCTTTGCCGAGGATGCCGGAAATGCTGGAAGTCCAGATCAGTTTGGCATCGGGGATCAGGTCGTCCTGGAGGTCTTCCACTTCAGCCGAGAGGGTGAGGTCGAGGCCGAGTTTGAGAGTGG
>JBKJSR010000532.1:0-5291 GCA_046594355.1 Bryobacter sp. | reverse complement strand
CTAGTGTACTGCTTCACACAGAATGAAGATTAAAAGCCGCTGATCTCGCCCGAACCACTTTTGCCAAGATGTCGTTCGCCTTGGCCGTCCAAATGAATGGTTTGGGATTTGCGTTGTGTTGGTCGACGTAATCATCAAGGGCATTGATCAATTCGAGAACGCTGCGGAAGACGCCTCGTCGGAGTCGGTTTTCCGTCAGGTCCCGGAAAAACCGTTCCACCATGTTCAGCCACGAAGAGCTCGTTGGCGTGTAATGAACGTGAAAGCGCGGGTGTCTTTTGAGCCATTGGCCGACCTTTGGATGCTTGTGTGCTGCATAGTTGTCTGCAATCAGATGCAGTTCTTTTCCCGGCGGTGTGGCATCGTCTATGAGTCGGAGGAACTTGATCCATTCCTGGTGACGATGACGTTGCTGGCAGAGGCTGATCACTTTGCCGCTGGCCGAGTTGAGTGCGGCAAACAGAGTCGTGGTGCCATGCCGTTTGTAATCGTGGGTCATTGTGCCCGCCCGGCCCGGCTTCATGGGCAGCCCGGGCTGTGAACGGTCCAGAGCTTGTACTTGACTCTTTTCATCCACGCATAGGACGATGGCCTGATCCGGCGGTGCAAGGTAAAGCCCAACGATTGCTTCTAGCTTGTCGCTGAATTCGGGATCGTTGCTGAGCTTGAAGGAATCGATCCGGTGCGGCTTGAGGCCGTGGGTGCGCCAGATTCGTAAGATGCTGGAATCACTGACACCGGCAACGGCAGCCATGCTGCGCGTACTCCAGTGTGTCGCGTTGAGGGGCTTGTCTTGGGTCGTTCGGCGGACGATTTCCGCTACAGCTTCCTTGCCAATGGCCGGGGTTCTGCCGGGACGAGGCGCATCCTTCTCCAAGCCCGCGAGGCCCTTGCGGAGGAACCGTTTCCGCCATCGGGCAGCCTTGGCCAACGTGATGGAAAGGGCAGCGGCAATATCGATATCACGCTTGCCTTCAGCGGCGAATAGAACGATTTGCGATCTTTCGGCTAGGCGCACTGGCGTCTTACGCCCATTCGCCCAGGCCTGCAGCGTCGATCTTTGCTCGTTGGTAAGCTCAACTTTGGGGGCAACACGCATCGTCAACCGGCTCCTACAGTATACGGACGGAGCCAGCTTGATATTCGTTACAATTTCTGAAGCACTACACTAGTTCCAGCCCTGCCCGAACTGTCTGAGTAATGCCACTACCAGTGAAGCGCTGTGCCTGATCCAGCAACTCCACCGGCACCTCGACGGTGATCTTTCTCAATGTTTTCTTGCCGTCAAATCACCATACTCGATACCAGCATTGATTATGGTGCCGCTACTTGCCGACACCTAAGCCCGCCGGAACGCCAGCACTGCATTCAATCCCCCGAACGCAAACGAATTCGACAGCGCCGCACCCACCTCCACTCTCCGCGCCACGTTCGGAATCACATCGAGATCACATTCCCCATCCCGTTCTTCAAAATTCGCAGTCGGTGGCAACACTCCCCGCCGCAACGCCTCAACCGTCGCCACCGCTTCCAGCGCCCCCGCCGCCCCCAGCGCGTGCCCATGCATCGACTTCGTCGAGGACACTGCAATCCCGTCCCCCAAGACCATTCGCAACGCCGTACATTCCGCCGGATCATTCGCCTGCGTTCCCGTTCCATGTGCATTCACATACCCAACCTCCTCCGGTGCCATCCCCGCATTCCGCAAGGCCATCCGCATCGCCGCCGCCGCACCTTCCGGCTTTGGCTGCGTAATGTGGTGCGCATCGGCCGACATCCCAAACCCCGCCAGTTCCGCCAGACAAATCGCTCCCCGTGCTCGCGCATGCTCCTCGCTCTCGATCACCAGCATCGCTGCCCCCTCACCCAAACTCATCCCCTTGCGGTCCTTCGAAAACGGCCGGCAAAGATCCGGCGACACGACGCGCATCGCCTCCCACGCCTTCAACAACCCAAACACAAACGGTGCCTCGCTCCCACCCGTCAACGCCACATCCACCACTCCATTGCGCACCATCCACATCGCTTGACCCATCGCATGATTGGCCGAAGAGCAGGCGGTCGACAACGTGAACACTGGGCCGGTCACGCCATGTTCCATCGCCAGCAGACTTGCCGCCGCATTCGCCATCACCTTCGGAATCGTCAACGGATGCACCCGCGACTTTTTCTCGCGATACACGTCCCAATAGCCTGCGTCTTCCATGTGCTTGCCACCTACGCAACACCCCGTCACAATCGCCGCATTCTCAGGCAAGCGCAAACCCGCCTGTGCAACTGCTTCTCTTGCCGCAAGCAAAGCAAACTGCGCATTGCGATCGGCCAACAGCAGATGCTCTTTCCCCAACCAATCGCCGGCCACAAACCCGCCAAACTCCGCCCCCGTCGTGATCTTCAACTCTGAAGTGTCAACCGTTGTCAAAGGTCCAATCGCCGTTACTCCACTCTCCAACCCTTCCCAAAACAACGACACTCCGACCCCGTAAGCCGTCACCGCACCCATCCCCGTTACCCAAACTTTTTGCATTCCACCACTCTACTAGCGCTTCGACCGCCAAGACCGGCTAACGGTCGCGGCCCGGTATCGCGGAAGCAGGGTAATCGGCTGCTGGCATACGGACGCATTTAAGCAGTCGTGGTACTAGCCCCGAAATATCTCGCCTCAAATCGCTACGAAATAATGAGGTCATGGATCTCCGCCACTATCTCGCTTCAGACCGGCAAGCCTGTCTCGAAATCTACGATGCAAGCGCGGCCTCTCTTGAGCCAACTCACCCACGCCAATCCTTCGCAACCTTTCTCGACAATCCCCCATCCACTTTCTTCGTCCTCGAGCACGAAGCCAGGCTCCTCGGCTGTGGCGGCTATCAGCACTCGGATGACAGTCCACAAGCCCGGCTCCTCTGGGGCATGATCCATGCCGAGTGGCGCGGCCAAGGTCTCGGCCGCTTCCTTCTTATGTTCCGCCTTCGCGAAATCACCAAGCACAACACCATACAGCTCGTTCAACTCGAAGTCCCCGCCCCACTTGCCGCTTTTTACCAGCACCAGGGCTTCCACATTGCTGTGCAAAAGACAGATGGATACGCCTCTGGCATCGACAAAATCGAACTCACCAAGAAGCTCACTGTCTGCCACTGACCAGGCCTTGAATTCCAGCGCAAAGTTCGCTCACGCTAACGACTCACTCAATGAGTATGCATGCTAATACTATGAGTAAAAGACTGCAAGTTTTGCTTACCAATGTCAAGGCAAAGTAGAAATGTCCCCTTTTGCCCAGGCTGATGAAAATGGCATGTTAGTCTTTGCGTGCCGGTGAAGCGGAGACGGGCAATGCTGGCGAGCACCCCGATCAAGGAATAGCCGGTCGGAGCTCATCGCGGACGATGGGCAGGCCGTGGTCCTCCCGGCGCGTTCTTTGACTTGGCTCGGGCCCGACCAACGGGAGGCGGTACCCTGAGCCGAGTTGTCAACCAGCCAAGTCTCATCGGACCGATAGATTCCGCGATGCCTCAAAAACGCAATCGGAAATCCGGCATGTTTCGGAAATCCGCAGTGATGATGTGGCGAGAGAGGCATCGTTTGAAACTCTCCTCTAACGATGAAAGAATACCCCCGGCTTGGCGGCCGGCTCGTGCGGAGGGTTTCCCGGTATCGGGCGAACTTTGCCTTTCCGCCACCTCGTTGATTCTCGTTGTCGAGCGGCTTCTGAGTTCTGCGGTGCATCAGTCCGTTTCCTCCTTTCTGCGTTCAGAACTCTGAGCGGCTTTCCACAGCGGTGGCGAATTCTTCAGGTCGAAGTTCTTGTTCCAGTTACTTCCAGGTTTGCCTGGCTCTTCTTAGCGCACCGCCACTTGCCATCCAAACGTTTCTCGATGCGAACCGTGGCTCCGCGCAGCTCCGTGACGGTCCCCTGCCGTTTGATTCTGTATACGGCACCATCGATCCGGAACGTGTAGTTGGTGTTGTGGATCTGGCGTGTCTCGACAGGATTCAGTGACGCCGCCAGATTGTGGCTCGGGTCCATCCGACGATGCGCATCGTCGCGATGGACGGCTTAGACAGTCAGTTCCCGCTCCCACCAAATCAGGTACTCATCGGCCAGATATTGGTTGGCTTGTTCCAGTGTCTTGACGCCAGCCACGCGCATCCCTTTCACCAGCCGGTCTTGTGCCGTTCCGAAATTCCGCTCAACCCGCCCTTTGGCTTGTGGCGAATGCGTCGCGATCCAGACGAGGCCCAACTCCCGCAGGCCCCGGCCAATCTGTGTCGGCGGCATTTCCACGGGGTCTTTGTTCACTCCCGGCTCGTCGCGCTTACGCTTCACCGCTGTCTGAAAAATACTCGCCTTGTCCGTGTAGAACACCAACGGCCGTCCGAATTTCTCCAGATAACTCCACAGCGACTTCATGTTCTTCTCCGTCGAATCGCTCCGCACGAACCGCGCAAACAACCGGCTGGTCGCGTCGTCAATCATGGCGATCAAATAGAGTTTCTCCCCCCGTCCTTCCAGCCAGTCGTGCTCGCTGGTGTCCCATTGCACCAACTCCCCAAACCGGCTTCGCTGCGGCCTCCAGGCATGGACTTCCTTCACCTCCTCTTTCATTGCCCGCCATAGTTTTCCTCGGATCATCCACTGCCGCACCGTTTCTTTGCTGCCAGTGATTCCGTGTTTGTCGTGCAAATACTCCGACGCTAGCGTTGGCCCAAATCCTCAATACACTTCGCTGGACAGGATCTGCATCGCCTGACGTTCCACTTCCACATCGATCCGCCGGTTCGATGCTTGCCCCCGCAACCGGTGCACCACCGCTTCACATGCCGAACGCTCAATCCCAATTCCCCAGCCGCTTGCTGCTGGGTGATGATCTTCTTCTCGGCCTTTCGTAGCGCCACCAGTCGGCCTCTATCGTCCTGTGTCATCAGTAGTTGTCCTTCTCGCATCCCACCAGCGTGGGTCTGTCAAGCGGACATTATCACTTTGCTGCAACACTGGGGCCAACTCGCCGGAACGCCTGCTCGACTTCCAATACTACTGGGAAACTACCGCCAAGCCTCTCGAGTGGAAGTTCACCAAAGCCGATCTTGCTAAGCTCCTGACGAAGATCTCTGCACACGAAAACCTAGCCTGAGAACCCCACAAAAATACGTTAGTGAAATTCTGAACTGAAGTACTTAGCGTTCGCAAGGCTCGCGGTTGTTGAGGATGGGGAAGAAGAGGCGCCGCGAGTCGCCTTCATTGCGGCAGCTCATCTTGCGGCCATTGACGAAAATTTGCAGCGCATCGGGGC
>JBKJSR010000524.1:0-5721 GCA_046594355.1 Bryobacter sp. | reverse complement strand
GCCGGGCCTCTCACTGAAGATCGATGAGAAGGTCTACCAGTTGAAGTGTAAAGCAGCCGAGACCGTTGTTTCATGATCAGTATTCCAACACGGCGGGAAACCGGGCCACCGCCGCCTGGGTGGTACGGTTTGCGGAAGGCACTGGCGAGGGAAGGCGGTCGCGTGTAGCCTCGGCCACCTGCGGGCAGTTCGCCGGTCGATGGCAAATCCTTATGGACTGCGACGAGAATTTATCCCAAATGTTTCCGGCGATGGCGTTAGTGGCCAGCGGACTGCACGCGTTGGTATGCAATAGGGATACCCGAACGCGAACGGCGAGGAAGTCGTCCGCGAGCGCAATCGACCGCAAATGATTCGGTGGGAATTGACTTCGTCCAGTTGGAGATGCCGTAAGCCAAACAGCCACTTGCGATTCACTGTTCCGGTTTAGCTCGACTTTCCCCATTCCCGACAGCGCCCAAAGTGGCTTTTCATGGGCAGTCGGCAGGAGGCAGCGCCAGAGCAAAGCATGGATTAGCCGGCCGCGGGATCGGGGCGTGTTTTCACGGTGGCACGGTGGGATGGCAGGGCGAAAGGTTCGTGGACTGGACTGCGACGCTGGTTCAGTGGCGCACCGCTCTTCGGTAAATGATGGGAGTCTTTCGCTCAATATGACAAGAGCATGGTCGCGCTGAAGGCGAAATGAGTTGGATGTGTTGCGGGGAAAACGATGCAGTGGCCGAAAGCAGTTTAGAGGCGGGCGACGCGGCGTTGGGTGAACCAGAAGACGCCGCTGAGAACAACCAGCAGGATGCCGTTTGCGGCGAGAACCTGCGGGGCGGAATAACTTTCGATCAGCTTGCCAGCGGCGAAAGCGCCAAAGGGCATTCCACCACGGAAAGCAACATTGTAAATGCTCATCACGCGGCCGCGCATGGAGTCTTCCGTAAGGCTTTGGACCAGCGAGCTGACCAAGCCAAAGCAGGCAATGAGCGCAGCGCCTCCGAAGAAAAGCATCAGACAGGCGACGTAGAAATTGGTGGAGATCGCAAAGCCGAAGATCAGCGCGCCGAGTGCGCCAAGCGAGACGAGCGAGAGCAGGCCCTTGCGCGGGTAAGCACTGGTGGCCGCGACAAAGACACCGCCGAGGACACTGCCAATGCCGGAGACCACCAGCATGGCCGAATATGCATCTTTACCGAGGTGGAAGACACGTTCGGCGAAGACCGGAAGGAAGGTCATGATGGGGACGCCGAGCAGTGTCATCAGGAAGGCAAGTACAATCAGGCCGCCCATGACGGAGTGGTCGCGGATGAAGCGGAGACCGACCTTCATACTTTCGATGACGGGTTCCTTGCCCAGCATGGCGGGCGGACGAGGGGCGACGCGCATGAGCGTAAAAATCACAGCGAGAAAACTGAGCGCATTAATGCCGAAGCACCACACCGCGCCGAACTTGGCGAGGGTGACGCCGCCGATCACGGGGCCGATGACACGGGCGACGTTGAACTGAATCGAGTTCAACGCGATGGCGTTTTGCAGGTCTTCCTTCTTGACGAGGGAGGGAATCATGGCCTGGTAGGCGGGGCCGCCGAAGGCCTGAGCCGTGCCGACGGTGAACGAGAGCGCGAGGATCTGCCAGACCTGTATGGCACCGAACCAGGCGAGTGTCGCGAGGGTGAGGGCGCATATCATCTGGATGATCTGGGAGACGACGAGGATCTTGCGGCGATCCTTGCGATCGGCGACGACGCCGCCCAACATGCTGAAGAGAAAGATCGGGATTTGCCCGAGGAAAACGTCGAGGCCAAGATACCAGGCAGATTTGGTGAGTTCGTAGACCAGCCAGCTTTGCGCCAGATTCTGCATCCAGGTGCCAATGGACGAAGTACAGGCACCGATCCACATGATGCGAAACTCGGGGTATTCAAAAGCCTTAAAAATCTGACGTTTCAATGCGCGTGAATCTTTTTAGGGAAGCGGTTTTTCGCGCTGGATGAGGTGGCAGAGGTTGCCATCGACGTCCGCAAAAAAGACGAGCCGGTTGCCCTGGTTGGTGAAGGGCTCCGCTTTGAAGGTGACGCCCTTGCTTTGCAGGAAAGCATAGGCGGCGTCGAAATCGTCGCTGGCAATGGCCAGATGGCGGATGCCGGGAGTCTTCATTTCGTTGGGACCCACGGTGCCTTCGCTTGGAATAATCTCCAGCATGGAACCGTTGCGGGCTTTGACGAAGTAATTACCGGCGTATTCGAAATTGATGTGGAACTCGAGGTGATCCACATACCAGTCGGCAAGTCTTTTGGGGTCGGGCGATGCAATCGCTGTGTGTTCTAAACCTTGAAACATAGAACTAACCAGTCTACCAAGCTTGACTAGTAAACCGCGAAACAATAAACGGCGTTCGATCCGCCGGGGGAGAGACAGTATTCGCCGTTCTCGAGGGGTTCCTGCACTTCGAGCTTGTAGAGGCCGGTGGAGAGAGGATCGAGGGAAATGCGAATGGCGCGGGGGCCATTCTTTTTGGGCTTGGCGGTTAGGAAGAGCTGACGCTGGCCACCCTTGATTTCCATCTTATAGAGCTGCATTTGCTGGACGTTGAGCTTTTCGACCTTGACGATGAAGGATGGTTCGGTGAGGGGAGTTTTGGCGATGGCAGCGGTGCCGGCGACGGAGTATGTTGTATCGCCCTTGGCGGAATCGTCTTTGGCCTCGCCTACATCGGTGGGGATGAGCTTGTTGGCGTGGCGGATGAAAGGGAGATCGGATTTGTCGGGGACTGGGCCCTTATAAGGCTCCTGGGCGAAGACCGAAAGGGAGAGAGCGAAGAAGGCCAGGCAGCTTTGTTTCACGATATTAATTTTAGCGAGTTTCATTTCAGTCTAAGGCTGGCCCACTAGATTGGGGGGGAAAGCCACTGTTGTATTAAAGACGGCGAAGAAAAGGCCGATGGATTCAACAGAGTGAAAAAAGAAAAGAAGCGCTGATGCCGAAAGCCTTGAAATTTTACGATTTATTGAATCGGCTGCCCTTCGCGACTTCGTTTCGCGGCAAAGTAGTGTTCGCAGTTATCGTGAGTGTATTGCTGCCGGTGGCAATGATGGAAATCTATTTTGTGGGGTTTTCACCGCTGCAGGGCAAGGATCTGGAGCAGGCGATCCTGATCAGCGGACTGGCATCTTCGGCTGCGGCGGTGTTTGCCTATTGGGTGCTGTCGACGATTTTGCGGCCCATTCTTTATACCTCGCGCCAACTCAACCGGTATCTGAACGACCGTGTGTTGCCGGATTTGCCGACACTGTATAAAGATGAAGTGGGCAGCCTGATGTCGAATGTGAACTACCTCACGAGATCGCTTCACGACCTGCTTGAGACTTCGAGCCAGAATGGGGCGATCGATCATCTGACCGGGATCTATAACCGGCGAAGCGCCGAGAACCGCCTGCGGGATTCGATCGAGCTGACGCGGATCCGGCAGAACACGCTGAGTTTTGCAGTGATTGACATCGACAATTTCAAGAGTCTGAACGATACGCACGGGCATGATTTTGGAGATCAGGTATTGCGGCAAATTGGGGAATTGCTGCGGACCAATGTAAGGCGTTCCGATTGGGTTGGGCGTTGGGGTGGCGATGAGTTTGTAATCGCGATACAGGGTGGAGAAAATGAAGCTGCGGCGATGCTGTCGCGAATTTGCGAACTGGCGCGGCGGCAACTGGTGATCGCGCCCGATCAAAGCATACACAAGATCACGTTTTCGTGCGGGATTTGCGAGTGGCAGGATCAGATGGATTCGCAATCGTTGTTTACGAAGGCGGATGAGGCGCTTTATACGGCGAAGCGCGGAGGCCGGGATCAGGTGCAGTTTTGGAGCGGATTCGCCCGGGCTTAAAGTACACTCGCGATATGCGCGTGACACTTTTGCTGATGCTCTCGATGGCTGCCTGGACAGCCGAATGGTCTCCCTCGCTTTCGATGAAGCTGAAAACGATCGCCGAAGTGATTCCCTCCCCCGACGGCAAGAGCGTGATCTGGCTGGAAACGAAAGCCATGATCGAAACCGAAAAAAGCGAGATGCTGACGCAGATCCATTTTGCACTGGTGGATGGGAGCGGACGGTGGCAATTGACGCAAGGGGACAAGAGCGCGACCGCACCTGCGTGGGCACAGGACGGGAAGTCTATTTTCTTTGTGTCGGAGCGGTCGGGAAAACGGAATCTCTACCGCCTGCCGATGGAAGGTGGCGAGGCGGAAAAGCTGACGGACTGGAAGGGTGTGCTGGGGCAGCATCGTGTTTCTCCCGACGGGCGCTTTGTGGCTTTTACGGCGACCGAGGAAGACAAAGAACTGGAGAAGCGGCGCAAGGAGAAGCTGGACTTCCGGGTGATCGGTGCGACGCCGCCACGCCAGAGCTTGTGGTTGTTTGAGCTGAAGGAAAACGCGGCAGCGCCGAAGAGTTTATTGAAGGGTGAGTTCCATGTGGCGAGCTTTGATTGGTCGCCGGACGGAAAGCAGATCGTGCTGGACCGCAGAGTGTCGAGCGAGCCGAATGAAGCTGATTCGGCCGACATTGTGGAACTCGAGGTGGCGAGTGGAGTTACCAAGCTGATTGCGGCCACCAGCCTTTATGAGGCACAGCCGCAGTATTCGCCGGATGGACGATTTATCGCCTTCGAGCGGCGCGCGAAGAAATCGAGCCATGATGCTGAAATTATGGCACTTTTTACGAGGGCTACAGCGGAAACGCGAGACTTGGTGGCGACTCCGAATGCGAATCCGGGGGTGGCAGGATGGGCAGCGGATTCGCAGTCGCTGTTGATTTTTGAAGCGAAGGGGACGAGGAATGCGCTGTACCGGCTGCCCCTCGACGGGCCACTCGAGACGGTGTATGCGCCGCGAATTGGAGTGTTCGGGAATGTGCGGATGAATGCCTCGGGGACGCATTTCGGGTTTCCGGTGCAGAGCGTGGATCAGCCGGTTGAGGCTTTTGTGATGGCCTTGGGCGGGACGCCGACGCAGGTGAGCGCGGCGAATCGCGGGCTGGAGCTGCCGCCGGTGGCGAAGTCGGAAGTAGTGAGCTGGAAGGGAAAAGACGGGTTGACTATCGAGGGGATTCTGACCTATCCGGCGAACTACGCCGCAGGGGTGAAAGCACCTCTGATTCTGAATATTCACGGGGGACCGTCAGGAGTATTTAATGAGAGTTTTACTGGAGCAGGCGGACTGTATCCGATTGCGACCTTTGCGGCAAAGGGCTTCGCCGTGTTGCGTCCAAACCCAAGAGGATCAACAGCATATGGAGCAGACTTCAGAAATCGAGTGAATCACGATTGGGGTGGTTTGGATTACCAGGACATCATGCTGGGAGTGGACAAAGTGATCGCGATGGGCGTGGCGGATGCGGAGAAGATGTGCGTGATGGGATGGAGCTATGGCGGGTACATGACGGCTTGGACGGTGACGCAGACGACTCGCTTTCGCTGTGCGGCGATGGGGGCGAAGATTACCAATCATGTCTCGATGTACGGCACGCAGGACATTCCAGCGGTATACGAGGATTATTTTGGAGGCCCACCTTGGGAGCAAATTTCCGCTTATCAACGGAGTTCGCCGATGAACTTCATTCAGCCTGAATTCCGAAGTTGACCTCGGCTGAGAGCGATTTGAGACCTTCAACGACTGGGACGCCTGGTCCGTTTGGGTTTAGCATCGCATCGGTGGGGCCACCTTCGGCGAAGTTGGGAT
>JBKJSR010000418.1:0-6448 GCA_046594355.1 Bryobacter sp. | reverse complement strand
CTTCGAGGCCCGCAATCTCGTCGGGCGAGCGCTGCGCATAACATCCCGTCACCAGAATTTTGGCCTCCGGATTCTCCCGCTTCACTTGGCGTATGATCCGCCGTACGTCCTGGTCGGCCGACGAGGTTACGGTGCAGGTATTCAATACGACCAACCCCGCGTTCAGCAAGTTTCCCGTTGCGGTGAGTCCTTTTTCCGTCAGACTCGCCTCCAGCGCAGCCCCATCCGCCTGCGAGGCTCGGCATCCGAAATTCTGCACGAAAAAAGTTTTCAATCTACTCCAACTTTAACAACTGGCCTACTCATCCCGCGCCTTTGTTTTTCCGATAATAGGTTAGATGTCCGCTCGTGTCCTCTCCCAAAACGAAATCGATAATATGTTCCAGCAGACGAGCTCCCACGCTCGCCGCGCAGAACTTTCCCGCCACGCTCAGCCCTACAATTTCCGTCGTCCCGACCGCATTGTCAAAGATCAGCTTCGCTCGATTTACGTCCTGCACGAAGCTTTTTCGCGCACCCTCGCCAGCAGCTTGTCCGCCTACCTTCGCGCTTATGTAGTGGTCAACCTGGTGAGTGTGGAACAACTTTCCTTCAGTGAGTTTCAGCAGATTCTCCCTTCTCCTACCGTGGTTGCCACCATGCAGGCCCTGCCCTTCGAGACCAATTGCCTGCTTGAGCTCAACCCGTCGATGATCTTTCCGATGCTCGAGATGCTGCTGGGCGGTTCCGTCAGCACACTTACCAAGGTAGAGCGCGAAGTCACCGAGATCGAGCAGTCGATCCTCGATAGTCTTTTCAAGCTTATGTTGCGGGATCTGAAAGAAGCGTGGAAGAGCATCGCCGCCATCGAATTCTCGATTGATGGCTACGAAACCGAGCCGCAGTTGATGCAGATCCTCGCTCCCAACGAAGCCATCGTCGCTGTGTCGATCGAAATTCGTATCGGTGAGGTTAGTGGCATGATGAACATCGGCATCCCGTCGATCATCATCAAGATGCTTAGCCACAAGTTCGCCGAGCAATGGACCATTCGAAAAACAGCAAGTACCGAAGAGGATACACAGCGGATTTATGAACGGGTTCGAAACTCCAAGGTCGAAATGGATACTCGTTTGCGCGGCCCCAATCTGAAGCTCAGCGATTTACTGAAGTTGAAAACCGGCGATGTCCTCACCTTCGACTACCCCGCCACCAAGCCCCTGTCGGTGGAACTCAACGGCAAACTTAAACATCGCTGCCACATCGTCGTCTCCAATAAAAAACGCTCCGCTAAGATTCTGGAGGCGGTGGACCCGGCTGCGTAATCAGCCGCGCACCTCGATTGAAGCTGAAGTAGTCGAAACCCCAGCGGATTGCGACGATAATCCGCGACTGAAAATTCACTAGGTACAGCACATGAATGAAGGCCCAAAGCAGCCAGGCAAAATAGCCGCTGAATTCAAAGCCGCCCACCTCCGCTATGGCCCGCTTGCGTCCGATCACCGCCATGTTGCCCTTATCCCAATACCGGAATGCGGGTTTTGTCTTACCTTCCAGACGCTTTGAGATCAAATCTCCCACGTAGTTGCCCATCTGCATCGCCGTCTGGCATACACCGGGCAGAGGTTTCTCCAGCCCATGCTGAAAGTGCGCCAGGTCGCCGATGACGAAAATTTCCGGATGTCCAGGCAGCGTGCAGTCTGGCTCAACGGCCAACTTGCCGCCCCGCACCAATTCCAGTTTGGCCGCATCGGCCAGAGCTTTTCCGAGCGGCGATCCCGTCACTCCCGCCGCCCAGATCACCGTTCGCGAAGGGATAAATTCCTCCCTCCCTCCCACCGATACCTTGGCTCCCTGTTCGGAAACTTGGAGCACCCGCACTCCAGAGCGGCACAAAACGTTGAGTTCAATCAATTGGCGCTCCGCCGCTTTGGCCAATTTCTCTGAAAATGCGGAGAGAATGCGCGGGCTTGCGTCGAGGATCAAAATCCGGGCGTCTTCCGGGTCGAAGCTGCGGAAGTCCTCTTTCAATGCATCATTTGCAATCTCGCTTAGTGCCCCCGCCAGTTCTACTCCAGTCGGGCCGCCTCCCACAATGAGAAAGGTAAGCAGCGCCCGCCTCTTGTCGGGGTCGGTCTCCTTCTCTGCCTCTTCAAATGCACTGAGGAGCCGGGCTCTCAACTTCGTCGCGTCTTCGATATTCTTGAGCGATGGCGCAATTTGCGACCATTTTTCGTTGCCAAAGTAGGTCGTCTTGGCCCCCGCCGCCAGCACGAGTGAATCATAGGGAACTTCGCCCATCTGCGTCAGCACTACCTTGCGTTCGATGTCGAAACCGCTTACCTCGGTCATCAACACGCGCAAATTCTTTTGCCACTCGAAAATAGCCCGTAACGGGGCGGCAATTTCTCCCGGAGACAATCCCCCGGTCGCCACCTGATAGAGCAGCGGTTGAAACAGGTGATAGTTTCTCCGGTCGAGCATTGTCACTTCGAGATCCGGTCGCGTCAGTGCTTTGCCAGCATGCAGGCCGCCAAATCCACCACCAACCACCACAACACGATGTTTAGCCATTCGTTCTTTCCATCATTCTCAACAGTACAAAGGATCGAAGGCTCCAGGCAACGGTCCTCATCCGATTGGATGCGACAAGTCGAGTCCACGGCGCGGAATCGAAGCCCCGCGCCAGCGCCCCCGCCACCCAGGCTTTGGCGAAGCGGGACGCGAGTGAATCGATACTACCGCTTCGAGTAACGTCGTCGGGGCTACCACATATGTTGTAAGGCGTAAGTGGCTCGCTTGATAGCCCGCAAAAGTCTCCCGGCCCACCAGATGAGCCCAATCATGTAAAGAGAGCAGGCAAGATGGACTAACAAGAGCCACTTCGGCCACATGAGCCGCAACCGCTTCCGCGGCATGCCGCCCGTTTAGGAGTGCCGCCTGAATACTCGCCATGAACCTGTGATCTCCACAAACAAAAATGCCGTTCTCGAGGCGCACCGGCCTTTCGACGATCGTGTCCAGCTTTAGCACCGGATGAGCATTCGGAATCCGGTAGATCCGCAGCAGCTTCCATCCGCCGACATCCCGGTTCAGCCATCGCGCCAGTTGCAGGCGAACTTTCGCCTCGACCCCCTCATCCCGCTGCTCCGGATCTCCAAGCACCGTGACACTCATCAGATGCCGTCCGCTTGGTGCGTAAGTTGGACAAACGACACTCGGCACGCATGCATTCTGGATTGGCCATTCGAGATTTCCGTTCAACAGGATGATCGGATCGAGAATCGGTGCCGGCCCATCAATCGCGAAGTAAAGCGTCATTACTTTGCGCGCCGCTATCTGCGGCAGTTCGGGTAAAAGCCGTACCGCCTCCGCCCCCTCTGTCGCCACCACTACAGCAGCGGCTTCCACTGCATCCCCCGTCGCGAGCTTCACGCGATTCGACTCCACCGCAACCACTCGCGACCCATAGCGAATACTGCCTTGCGGCAACTTCGCGGCTATTTGCAGCGGAATCGCGCCCATCCCCATCGCCGGCAAAACCGTGTCCCTTTCCGCCATCATTCGAAAGACATATTCCAGCATCCTCGAGCTCACCTGTAACTGCGAATCCAGCATGATCCCACCAAAAAAAGGACGAAAAAAACGATCAATCATGTTTTGCGAAAACCCGTAGTTTTCGAGTGCTTGTAAGCTGGTTGTTTCCGGCTTCTTGAGTAAGTCGTCCGAACTACCCGCCATCGATACAGCCCTCAATCTCGCAACGAGTAGCTTGTCCTTCATGCTCCCCACAGGGTTCAAGATTTGCGAGAGAGCCACAAACGGTTCCCGCCAGGGATCCATCACCCGGTGAAAGCGGTCACCCAATCGAACCATCGCTCCTGGAGAAAATCGCCCGAATCGCAGCGCGTCGTAATCGAGCACCCGCTTGCCTTCCGGGTAGGCAGTCAGGTAAACCTGAAAACCGCGATCCAGCCGAAAGCCATCGACAAGATCGGTTCGAATGCGCCCACCTGGAAGATCCGAAGCTTCATGGATTGCGAATTCGATGCTTCGGGCTTGCAACTCCCTGGCGCAGGCCAGTCCGGCAAGCCCCGCTCCCACAATAATCACCGGCGTGTGTTTCATCTGGTTCTACGCCTCGCTGGGCGGCCCATGCCGCTCTCCAGGATCATGGCTGCGAATCAGCCAGTTCTCCAACCAGCTCCAAATAATTAGGCCGGTCTGCAGCGCTCTGATGGCGATAGGAATTCAATATTTCACCGTGAAACACAAGAAATACGCCCGGCATCTGAGCTACATCCCCATCGGCACCACCCGCGCCGTGCCTGCCCAGAAAGCCCGCCTTGAATCCACGAAACCACACCTTGGGACCGAATAATTGCGCCAGCGCGCCTTTCTCAAGTCCGAACGCCTGATAGAGCGATAACTTCGGATCCCAAACCCGCGGCACATCATCCATCTTATATTTGCCGAGAATGGTCTCGCCCGATTCTTCCCGCCCCATATGCACCAGAACGATTTGCGTCCCGGAAGCTTCAATCGCGGCCCGATTCTCTCTCAAGTCCGACAATGCTTCCCGGCAAAACGTGCAGCCGACATGACGCAGAAACACGAGCATGACCGGACGGATCTTCGAGTGTTCGAGGATGCTGATTCCAAACTGAGACTGGGCTCGCATCGCCCATCCTTGAATGTCCGGTGAATACACGCGCCGCTTGTGGCTGTTTTCATTTGCAGCATGCACCAGAATCATCGTGAAAGGCACCCACCAGATCAGGTCGTTCGTGATCATGATCCACGCGAACGAAACGGGAAAATGCCCGTCCGCCAATGCCTTCAGCATGCCGAGCGGCCCCAATACTTTTCCCAAGAGCCCCACAAAAACAATGGGCCAATGCCGCACCGGATCGCTGGACGCGATCCAATAGCCGATTCCATAAACGCCCACTATCATCCCGATGCATTGCCATAGCTCCGGATAATTGGGCCGGGCGAGCCCAGCCCAGTCGAAGAACAACGACGGGACAATCACGGCTAAACCGCCCCAAACGATATTGTAAAAGCCAGATGCGGCCAAGACAAGCTTCATCCAGTATGGAAACGACTGAGGCTGCATAAATATCTATAAAAGTATCACTAACGAAGAGATGCCACGACGGTGCCAAAGATTTTCATTATTCAATCAATGAGCGCTGCCGGACATCCAAAAGATTGGCTAATGGATATTCAGTATAGTTCCGAGGGCATTTATTTTCCAGCCATCGACCTCTGGCTAGACCCACAAGTTTCAAAACCGGCAGCCTGGATTTCTCACGCTCACATGGATCACGCCCGATTCTACTCCTCAACTGTGATTGGAACTCCGATCACCCTCGCAATCTACCGCTTGCGTTGGCCAGAAGATCGGACACAGCCCCAATCGCTGCAACCACTTTCTTATGGTGAATCGTGCTTCTGGAATGGCGCTCGTCTGTCCTGTCACCCGGCTGGGCACATCCTTGGCGCAGCGCAACTGCTCATCGAATACGGAGGCGAGCGGGTTGTTTACACGGGTGACATCAAGCTGCTGCCGCCACTCTGCGGCCCGTGTACAGAAATCGTCCCCTGCGACCGTCTCATCATCGAAAGCACCTTCGGCCTCCCCATTTATCACTTTCTCTCGCGTGATCAGGCCAAAGCGGAGATTGTCGCGTTTGCTCAAGAATGCCTCGCCGACAATGCCATTCCCGCCTATCTTGGATATCCCCTGGGCCGCGGACAGGAAATTGTTTATGCCTTGGCCAGTGCCGCCATCCCCACTGCCGTCCACGGAGCAATCGCCAAATTTATTCCTTTGTATGAGGAGCAGGGTTACAGCTTCACAGGTTGGCAAAAATACGACGCCAGAAATTTGGAGGGTACGGCGCTGGTTGTCGTGCCCGGCATGAGGCGCAATCTTGAAGCTACGGGCAAGGACATTCGGGTCGCCTACGTCTCCGGCTGGGCTCGTCTCGACAACGCCCGCATGCGCTCCAGAGCCGAGAAATTGATTCCTTACAGCGATCACGGTGGTTTCGAGGAATTGCTTGAAATGGTCGACCGCTCGGGGGCGAAAAAAGTCGACGTGATCCACGGCTATACGGAAGTCTTTGCCGACATCCTGCGCAAGCGCGGGATCGAAGCCTCCGCTCCGATCACGGCCCGTGCAAGATCGACGGACGAAGAGGGGGCGGAACAAGAGGATCAGGAGTGAGTGCAAATCAAACGGACGTGGAAGCAACGTAACAGGAAGAGCACGAGTAAGTACAAGATCGACAAACGAAGAAGGGGCGTAACAGGAAGAACATGATTGACCTTGAGCTCGACGGACGAATAGGCGGCGGACCAGGAGGACCAGGAGTGAGCACAACCATGGACTCGCTCGCCCTCGTCCTCGAGCGCGTCGCCAACACCTCCAGCCGCAATCGAAAGGTCAATGCCGTCGCCG
>JBKJSR010000349.1:0-5761 GCA_046594355.1 Bryobacter sp. | reverse complement strand
TGATGATGAGCGCTTGTTCGCCGACCGGTACCGTAGCGGGGATTTCGAGATTGACTTGCATCAAACCAACTAACCCATAAGGGATGGCAGCGAAGAGGATGCGGGCGTTTTGATTGGCGATCGTGGCAGTGACTCGACCCAGCGGTTGGGGGAGGTTGGCAATAGTGATGCTGCTGTCAGGAGCGTTGCCCGTTGCGACCGGCGGTGTGACAGCACCGATGCCAGTGACGAAGGCCAGGATGATCGAGCCGCGGTTGGCTGTGTTCGCGGGGACGAGCCGACGGCCGTCGCTGGTGTAGATGCCGGGGTTGACGCTTGCAACCGGGAAGTTGGTTTGGGAGGTCTGGCCCGCGACGTCGATGGTGAGGGTGGCGTTGCCGGTTTCAGTTTCCCAGGGGACCTGGAAGTTGATCTGCCCTGCGCCCGCATAAAGCAGGGGCGCGGGGCGGCCGTTGACTTTGGCCGATGTAACCCCAAGGGTTGTGGGGAGTGGGATGCGGTAGGCGATGTCCGCTCCGGCAGAGAGGTTGGTGCCGAAGGCGCTGGCGAGTGCGCCGGGGGTGAGGGGGCCATTGTAGGAAGCGTTGTGGACGACGCCGCCAGTTGCAAGGACTGGCGGGGTGCGGGGGGCGAGGACCCGGAGGCTGATGGGGATGGCCAGGCTTTGTGGCAGCGACTGCGCCGATTCAATAAAGAGGGTTGCATAGTAGGTGCCGGCAGTGACGCCGGTGAGGGAGGCGCTGAGCGAAAGGATGGTAGAGCCGGAGCCGGAGAGAGGGCCGACGTTGAGCCAGGAACTTTCTTTTTGCGACATGACCAGGCGGGCGGTCCAGGGGACGCCGCTGCGGCTGAAGTTGAGCGGAAGCTGGATCGGCGCGATGGCTGCCGTGCGCGTGGAGAGGGCGGAAAAGTCGATGTCGGAGACAGGAGTGGAACTGCGGGCGGGGTTGGGTATGGGGCCGACGAAACGGGTGGAAACTTTGGCTGTGACACGGGTGCCCGCCGTGTCGGTGCCTTCTACTTCCACATCGATGATGTCGGGAGGACGGACGCCGGTCCAGCAAATGCCGCCGACGGCAGCACCGCGGGCGGGAATGTTTACATCATCAAAATAGTCGGCCAGTTCGGCACTGAGGTCGTCGCCGCCAGCGGTGAATTTTGTGAGCTTGATGGGGAAGCCGGCTTGCTCGGTGACGACCAGATATTGCAGCCAGGAACAATCGGAAGAGCCCGGATTCTGCTGGACTTGGGCCGGCAGGCTGAGCAGGGAGATTTGAGCGCGGGCGGGTTTGGGATTGAAGGGAACCGTGATGCTACGCGACCAGGCGCGGCGGGTGACGGTGTCCGTGCCGCCGAGGACGAAGACGAGTTGCGCGGGGACGCGGATGTTGCGCCCACGGAGGGCGGCTTGCAGGGTGGCGTTGGCGTTGAGGGTAGTCGATTCGAACCAATCCAGGATGCGGCTGGAATAGTCCGTTCCGTCGATGCTCAGGGTAGTGAGCTGGGTTGCTACGCCAGCGGTTTCCGCAGCGTTGACCGAGTAGAAGAAAGTGAAGCCGTCGGGGTCTGGATCAGATTGGAGGACCGGGTTGGGATTGACAGAGAGGATGACGCGGCTTTCGCGAATCGTGATGTTTGCGGTGACGTTGATTGTGAGGGGGACCAAGGTGCCGGAGGCGACGCGGACGGTGCCGGTTTGGGTGCCGGAGCTAGTGAAGAAAGTGCGATTGATGGTGATGGTGAGATTGGCTGGAGTGCCGGCCTGTACCTGGTTGGTACCTGTGGTGGCGATGATCCAGGGGGCGGAGGACGTGAGCGTGAAGGGGGCAGGAGTTGTGGACGTGGAACTGAGGATGATTGTAGAGGAAGAGGGGCCTACGAAAGCGCCGGATTCGACGTTGAAGGCGACGGTGGAATTCGACAGTGAGAGGGCGGGGGCGGCTTCGTCTTCGAGGAAGGGACGGTAGGCCGGATAGGCGTTGGAGAAGCGGCCGTAGGCGGCGGTCTGGGTGGGTAAATCGCAGATGCTGCGGCCACTGGGTGTGATGGGGCCATAGCTGAGGACGCCGAAGATCGCGCCGGCTTCGGTCATGATGGGCGAGCCGGACGAACCGCCTTCGGTGAGACCGAGGCTGTAAGTCATTTGATAGTAGAAATTGGCGGGCACCAGTTGGCCGTCGATGCTGGCGTTTTTGTCCGCGGTGCGGGTACCGAGGGCGACGCGGCGCCAACTGCCGCGCGGATAGTGGATGCCGAGGAAGCGCTGGCTGAAGGGCATGTCGGAGGCGTTCCAGCCGAGGAAAACAGTACCGGGAGGGGGAGGGCCGTTGAGGAGGAGAAGAGCGAAGTCGCCAGCATCCCAGCCGCCGCCGACAAGGTAGCGGGCTCCAGCGACGCGGAAGGCGTCTTCACGCATGACGGGGCTGGCATTGCAGGTGCGGGAGGCGTAGCCGAAGTAGGCTTCGACACTACGGGCTTCAGCGTCCGTGCTGATGCAGTGGCTGGCGGTGGAGACATAGGGCCGGAGACTGGAATTGCGAGTGTTGATCATTGCGCCACTGCAGACGTAAGAGAAACCGTCGGAGCTGACGAAGGAGAAATGGAGGGTGGCGGAAGCGAGGTTGTTGTACTGGGGATAGCAGGTGGCGTCGATCTCGCAGGCGGCGGCGTTGACGACGGCATTGTTGGCGGCAAGAGGGTCTTGTGCCGGGTTGGGAATTGAAGCGGGGCGGGGAGTGGGTTGGTTCGTTTGGGGAGTTGCGTTTGTGGTGGCGAAGGGATAGAGGTGGAGGATGCGATCGAGGTCGAGGGTAGGAGGATTCTCGCTGCCTGCGGGAGTGAGGACTTCGAAGATCGCAGTGTCCGAGAAGATGGTGCCAGACCAGAATTCACCATCGTTGTTGGGGCCAGACGTAGTGAAGGGGCCGAGTATGGATTGGGGGACTTTGGAGACGGACTGCGGGTAGATCCAGAGTGACTGCCCGTCCATGTTGAAGTTTTGAAAGTGGAATCGGAGCCCGCCCGCACCGGGAGACTGGATGGCGACGCGCCAGAGCATGCTGCCATCGCGGAGAGTGCGGGATTGCCAGCCATCGCGCCAGGACTGGTCGGGGAGGCGGGACTCGCCGCCGGTGTTGAGTCCGGGTTTGACGCGAGTGGGATTTGCGCGGCGCGTGAGTGGGGAGAGCTTGTGGAGTTTGCCGAAGTTGGCTGGCTCCGTCGCCTTCTCCGCCGCCCAGGTGGGTGGGAGTTGGCGGCTGCGACTGGCCGTGAGGGCGGAGAACTGTGCCGGGTCCGGGAATTGATTGGGGATGTATGCGGGGACGGACTGGGCGAGCAGGGATGCAGAGCACAGGAGGAGGGCGGCTAGAGTGCGCATGGTGTATATGAATCATACGGTTTTGTGTGATGCTGTGCACGGCGATTGATTGTAGTAATCTCACGGCTTGGCGTATCTCATCCTATTGTTTGCGTTGGCGTTTGCGGGACGGCTGGACGATCCGGCGGACCGTACGGCTTTTCGCTTGTGGTTTCGTTATCTGGCGGAGGCGCAGTATTATGTGGAGCCGGACAGTCGGCCGAAGGAGATTCAGGATTGTTCGTCGCTGGTGCGGTATGCGTTTCGCGAGTCTTTTGCGCGGCGCGATGCGGCTTGGATGGCGCGAAACGATTTGCCGGTGATTCCGGCTTTGCCTGCGATATCGACGCGGAGTGGACCGCTGTTTGCGACGGCGAAAGGGTTGCGGCATTTTGCGGATGCGAAGACTCTCATGCGGGAGAATTGCGTGCGGGTCGGGGGAGATATGAGTCGGGCGAGGCCGGGAGATTTGCTGTTCTATGAGCAATTGGACAAGGCGGACAACTGGCATGTGATGGTTTATCTGGGGCCGAGCCAGATTGAGCCGGATGGCGAATCTTACGTTGTGTATCATACTGGACCTGTTAACAAAAGTGCCGGAGAGATGCGGCGATTGCGGGTGCCGGAATTGATGAGTCATCCGCAGCCGCGATGGCGGCCGGTGCCGGGCAACGCCGCCTTTAAGGGCGTGTATCGTTGGAAGATTCTGGAGGGGTGAAACCGATGAGACGCTGGCTTGCACTTGCCGCTTTAGTGGTTGTGATTCCGGTGGTGGCACAGGAAGATGCGGGGGTGTACTTTGCGTTGACCTCGAACAAAACTTTTGCACCGGGCGAGAAGGCGCAAATCCAGATGTGGGCGCAGGGATTGAAGGCACTGGACTTTCGATTGTATCGGGTGGAGAAGGCGGGGGAGTTTTTGGGGCAACTGGGGGATGCCCACAGTTTTGGGAATCAGGTGAGGGATCTGCCGAAGGAAGACACGCTACTCGTGAAGTATTTGCGCGTGAAGCGGCGCTTGCGGGAACAGGGACAGTTGTTTGTACGGAATCAGTTTACGCCGGGGGTGCGGAAGGAGTGGCGGGCGCGTGAAGTCAAGAAGCTGGAGGCGATTGCTACGAAGGGGACGAGTTATGCGGCGATTCCGGTGTTGAACGAAAAGCAGTTGTTGAAGAGCTGGCGGGAGACGGTTTCGAGTAAGCAGCGGTGGGATGAGCAAACGGTAGAGGTGCCGGTGACGGAAGCGGGATTGTATCTGGTGGAGGCGACGGACGGGCAGTTACGGGCTTATACGCTGGTAAGTGTAAGTGCGATGGCGGTGTTGACGAAGACGCAGCCTGGGCAGGCGCTGGCGCGGGTTGTAGACCGGATGAGCGGTCAGGCGTTGAGCGGGGTGGATGTGGAGTTTCGTTCACAGAAGAAGCTGCATGGGGCTGTCAAGACCGATCTGAACGGGTTTGCGAAGTTGACGGGCGAAGATTCCAGCGATGTGTTTGTGGTGGCGGCGCGGGGGAAAGATGTCGCTTTTGATGCGTTGAGCGAATATAGCTTTCAACCGAACGAAGATCGAAGGACGATGACTTATGCCTATACCGACCGGCCGGTGTACCGGCCCGGGCATAAGGTGTATTTCAAGGGTGTTTTTCGTAAGCCGGCTGTGTTTGGCTATGAGTTGCCGAAGTTTCGCGAGGTGAGTGCGGAGATTCTCGATCACGAAGGGAAGTCCGTTTACAGAAAAGAGTTGGCGGTGTCGAGTTTTGGCTCGGCGAAGAGTGAGTTCGACTTGCCTGTTACGGCGGCGCTGGGATTTTACTCGGTTAAATTTACTTCGGGGCAGATGGAGAGTTACAGCAGTTTTCAGGTGGAGGAGTATAAGAAGCCCGAGTATGAAGTGAAGATCAAGCCCGGCAAGGCGCGGGTGGTGCAGGGGGAGCGTGTAGATGCGACGATTCAGGCGAAGTATTTTTTTGGCGAGCCGGTGAAGGCGGCCAAAGTGACTTACACGGTACGGCGCTTGCCGTATTATCCGCCGTGGTATGACCGGGAGGAATTGAGTTATGAACAGACCGAAGAAGACGACAGCGGCGGGAATTTTTTTAGCGGAGAGCAGGGTGAAGAGAAGAATGGAACTTTGAATGACCAGGGCGAGTTGACGATTCAATTGCCGACGCCAGTGGTGGAACGGGATTATCTGTTCCGGCTGGAGGCGAAGGTGATGGACGAAGGGAACCGGGAAGTGACCGGTTATGGATTGGTGATTGCAACGCGGGGCAGTTATATGGTGACGGTAAATGCGGAGCGCTACGTGGTGGAGCCGGGGGCGGCGGCGATTTATCAGGTGATGCTGAAAGATTACGATGGGAAGCCGATTCAGGGAGAATTCCGGGCGGAGTTGAAGCGGAAT
>JBKJSR010000311.1:0-5395 GCA_046594355.1 Bryobacter sp. | reverse complement strand
GAGGAGAGTTTCGCCCCACCCTTGCCGAGCCAGCGTGCGATGAACACCATGTCATGGATCGTTCTCCACAAGGTATCATTGCCGGGCCAAGCGCCACTAAATATAAGGGGCATGTTGGATCGCCGAGCCGAGGAGAAGAGGGAGTTTCTTGCAGTACGAATCACTTCTCCCGGCATGACTCTTTCAATCCAGGGGCGAAGCCGCGCGAGCAACACACCGGCAAAGGAGTCAGGATACTCGTCGCCCCCAACACGCGGAGAACCGACGCGGAAATGCGGCAGATAGGCCTTGTCGCAGTTGACGCCGACAAAATTCTTTAAGGCCCCGGTGATTCCAGTCTTGACGTGGGTTTTCCATTTTGGAAGGTTGATGACAACATCACTTTCGAGAAGCGAGTTGGCAATTCGGTAGCGGTGAATTCCTGCTCCATGATGAATCGTGGTGGTTGCACAATCGTAATTGGATACGCCCACCCGGCCACCATACTGCAAGAGGGACTCAAGCCGGCTCCGGCCCCCGAGGTCAATTTCTGTATCGCCGCTCGGGTCTCCCACGGCTACTCGCGTAGACCGCACAACGCCCGTCGATTCATCCGTGTCGGCAATCAAGCGCCGCAAGTCGCGAAGCTGCACGGGAATTGTACGCCTCTTACAATCGGCAAGTATTGCCTGCATCGAACACTGCTGAAGCAAGCGTTCCAGATTGGCGCTTTGAAGGGGAGAGTCGGCCAAAATGATCTCACCTTCTATGCGTCCAGCAGGGGTGCGAAGTGCACGGGCAACATAATCCACGATGGGACGAATCAGCGATGGATGGGTAGTTAGCGCTTCTATGGTCGACCAGCCTTCGGTTGCATGGCGGACCCAATTTGGCTTCACGAGCACTTTCATGCCCGGCTCAATCCAGCGGCCGAATGGATTCTCGGGGTCCAGATTCGCTTCCTCCATCAGGCGTTTCAGGCCGGAGTGATCTGGCGGTAATTGGCCTGGTTGAAAGCCGGGATAATTGCCCAGTCCGCGGACCACTACTGGGAGGTCGAAGTCATGCAGCATGAAACACCTCAGCGTTTCGAGGCAGCAAAGGGTCAGCTTCCAAACTGAAATTGCGGATACTCTCAAAGAACGTTATTCGCTGCGGCCAAAGCTGGTTGCGCTCAAAAGCACGCGCAATCCGCTGGTTGCGCAATCCAATCGCCTCCCACTGCTCAGGCTCCCTCGCAAATTCCATGAGTTTCCCGCTCAGTGCCACTTCGGAGCCGGCGGGAATGATCCATTTCGGGTCGAGAAGGTCGGGCATGGCACCTACGTTGCTGCAGATCGCCGGCAACCGGGCAGCCATCGCCTCGAGTAAAGCGCGGGGGATGCCTTCGGCTCGCGAAGGCAGAACAAACAGGTGAGCGCGTTCCAGATAAGTCCGGACCTCCGTAGAACCACCGAGAGCACCTGTGATTATGACCCGATCGGCAACTCCCTGCGAGCGGGCAAGGTTCATCAAGCGTTCGCGGCTCTGCCCATCCCCAACAATGGAGAGTCGAAAATCCAATCCTGCATTCCAGCAGCGCGCAAGTGAGCGAATCAATAAATCTTGCCCCTTGTAGAGTAGGTCGAGTAAGCCAACCGTCACGATTTCAAGAGGACCGGCAAGCTGGGCTGGTCCGGCTGTGAGAAACGACTCCGTGGGTAGATCCACGTCTGAAACACTGCCCACCCATTTTGCCGCAAGCGCAGGATTTGCGGCACGGGTAGCGGCACCCGTGATGTAGTTGGCTGCGATCGCCCGGGAACAAAGCTCTCTGGATCGGCTGCAAAAATAGGACCTGAAGAGAAAGGCGAGACCATTGGGTAAGACGCCGGGAGCAAAAAAGTCGCGGGGATCGGTTAGCAATTCAACAGCATAAGTGCGGCCTTGCGCCTCGAGAAGATGGGCTAGCAAAAAGGCGGCCTGCGATGGAATGCGCAGCAGAAACGCTCCATCCAGTCTGGCGATCTTCGAGAGCGCGGTAGCGATCTCCGTCCGCCGCCTAAGATATTGCAACGGGCCAACGTAACTCGGAACAGGGATCACTTTGACTCGCCGGCCATTTACTACTTTTGCGTTTACAGGCCGGACAGCCACTTCCGAAGTCCGGGCAATGATTCGAACTTCGCCGAATACCGCCAACGGGGCCTCGAAGAAACCATAAGTAGGCGGCGTGTGGCTCCAGACACAGCCATCCGGGCTCTTCTTGAAGCGCTGGTCGACAACGATGTTAATGGCTTTAACAGGCATATATCTGACTTAGGATGCGGATATTCGAATCCATAGAAAACCTCGAATGGGTCAAAAAGGATTTTCGCTCCGTCAATTGCAGCGAGGGAATCTCTTTCATTTCCAAAATGGAATCCACCCACTTACCAATAGGCAAATCAAGGGCCAAACGTTTGCAGCGGCCGGGAAGAAGGTCTAACTCCGCAGGCAAATGCGCGGCCAGAAGAACTGGTAATCCCGCTGCCTGCGCCTCGATGGCAGCGAGTCCGAGGCCTTCGGAAAAACTGGGGAAGACAAATAGATTCGCCGTCGCCAGCAGCGAAGGCACATCGGATCGATTCCCCCAGAAATGCACGCTTTCAGCGATCCCAAGCCGTGCAGCTTCTTGTTCGAGCGATGCACGCAACGGACCATCACCTATCAGCCATAAACGCGCATTGGGTTGCCTTTGGGTCAACTCAACCATGATTTGAAGCAGGAACTTGTGATTTTTCCCCGAAACGAGACGACCAACATGTACCAGAGTGAAACGCGCAGGGTCCGGACGGTACTCGGCGGTAAAGAGGCTTTCGAAGTCGGTTCCGCAGGGGAAAATGCTTAGGCCGCGGACATGCTCGCCGAACAGGTCTTTCGCGGCCCCGCCACTCACAGCCAGTTTGACGTTGGCCAAGCTTTGAAGGGCCAGGCTTGCGCTTTTCCGGTACCATCGCCGCAACGGAAAGCGCTGATCCAAGTCGGCGCTGAAATCGGCGTGGCTCTGCGATATGCGCAGCGGGACATGGGATTCTGCGGCCAGCAAGAGATGAAAGGCGCTGGCGTGATGGTTGTGGCAATGAACAGCCGCGAAGGGGCCGCTGTGCTTGAGGATGGACAAGAAGCCGCGCACGGAATTACCTATGTTTTTGGGTGGCGGGCAGTAATGCAGTTTTACGCCGTGCGAGACAAACTCCGGTGCGAGGATTCCGAAATCAAGTTCTTCGAGGGCGAAGTGAAATTCGGGTCGCGACTGCCTGGGCCAGAGCCGGACCAGCCGCTCCAGCCAGCATTCAATTCCACCGGGGTTCAGTTGCCTCAGCACATGAAGAACCTTCACGAAGTAGCTCCTGGGATGCCATATCGAGGACTTGAGTGGGAAAGTAGCCAGAAGCAAATGAGGACAGTGGCGAGTCCACTCGAGGCGATGCTCATCGCCGCGCCGACACTGCCGAATGGAATCACCAGCAGCCAGCTACTGAAAGAACTCACGACAATCAGACCTAGTCCGAGCCAGAGCATCTCGCGGTAAAGCCGCCGGGCCGTCAGTGCGTACCCAAGCATCGTCGCCGGCCAGATCGTAAGCTGCGCAAGGGACAGGGCGAGCAGCGTGTTTTCGGCGATTGAGCTTGATGCAAGATGAAAGAAAGCCAGCAGCCAGGATGAAGCGGCAACAGTGATGAACAACGCAAACAGCGCTGCGGAAAATGGAACTAGCGTCCAGGAAGCGATCCGGAACAGCGGGGAATTTGCCATGTCCGGCAGCAGGATTTGTCCAAAGGCGGAGGCCAGGAGATTGCCGGCCTGCAAGACTACTGAAGCAGTCACGAAAATTCCCAGAGTGGACGCGTCTGTATTTTGCTCAAGTACAATGCGGGGGATACTTGAATTCGCCGCCTGCAAACATAACACTACGCCCAACATCACACCTCGATACACCATCGGCCACAGCATTGCCCAGTTCCAGTTGAGCTGTCGGCGCAATGGTTGCCAATCGAAGGTGAACAGCAACAAGAGACTGAACAACACATAGCCAAGCAATGCGGCCTCAAGACTAGCCGAAAGGGCAAGCAAGACAACCAGCCCGGCAGCACGCAACACAACGCTGATCGCAGCGCGGCTCATTCTTCCCGCCCGCTGCAGATCAGCCTGGAATAATTCCGCCCATGAGTCCGCGAGGCGGGAGCCCATCCAAATTCCAGTCAGCGGTCCTGAGGCGAACAGGAGCAACAAAATCAATGCCACTCCAACCACCGAGGTCAAGATCCGGATGGAAACCGCAGTGCCGAGGGGAAGTTCCGCCACCTGATGAGTGAGCAGCAACGCCTTCAGTTGCAAGTTCAACAACTGCGCGATGGGAGCGGTGAGCGCCTGTGCATATGCGAATTGCCCGGCCGCCGCCATTCCATGCCAGCGGGCGATCACGAGAAGCCCGACAAAGGGGCCAGCCGCCTGCGCCAGATTCGCCACCATCACCCAACCGGTATCGCCCAGGAATTTCCGCGAGAATTGAGTTGGCCATGCAATTTTAATTGCAGGTACAGAAGCCGGATAGGACATAGAGGCTATGTGCAATCCTTCGCCGCGTAATACTTTCCGTAATATCCGTAGTAACTGTAGCTTTCGCTCATCGACTGATTGACCTGATTCAAGACGACGCCCAGCACATTGGCCCGCAAACGCCTGAGCATCTCAAGAACATTGCCCACCTGTTTACGCGAGGTACTGCCGGCGCGGGTAACAACGACCACGCCATCCACGCTTGTCGCCATTTCAAGAGGTTCGGCAAAACCCAGCAAAGGAGGGGCGTCGAGGATCACCAACTGGTAAGTCTCGAGGAATTCCTCAATAATGCCGTCCATGCGGCCCTGAAGCCAGTCGTCCGGTCTACGACTTGGACTTCCGGCGGTGAGAATATCCAGATTGCAGTTCGCCTTGGAGTTCTGGATCAGGTCCTGCAAGCTTGCCTTGCCCTGAAGATACCCCCCCAACCCCTGATTGTTTTCGATTCCGAAACGCCGATGGACACTTGGCCGGCGCATATCGCCATCGATCAAGAGCGTTTTCGAACC
Organism: Bryobacter sp.; assembly: GCA_046594355.1. Classification (GTDB taxonomy): domain Bacteria; phylum Acidobacteriota; class Terriglobia; order Bryobacterales; family Bryobacteraceae; genus Bryobacter. The sequence continues at coordinate 323 of JBKJSR010000311.1, read as the reverse complement.
CTGTAGCGCGTGTGTCAGGGCCAGATGGGCAGCCACCGTGGACTTCCCTTCAGCAGGTTGCGCACTCGTCACGAGCAGAGAACGCAAGTTGCGATCAAAGCTTGTTAACAGAATTGCATTGCGCAGGGTACGGATCGACTCTTCATAGCCGCCAAGCGTGGCATAGCCGCCTTTTGCGGGTTTCGTCAACGCTCCAATCGATTCCCCCACATTCGCTAAACCAATTCCGTGCCGCCAAGTCTTCACTTCCGGCAGGGTGCCAATCACCTCTATACCGAAGGAGCTCTTCACCTGCTCCGGATCGCGAATCGTGTTGTCGAGGG
>JBKJSR010000220.1:0-9396 GCA_046594355.1 Bryobacter sp. | reverse complement strand
GCATTTCCGGTGTCGCTCCGCGCGCTTATCTGGGTAACTATAAGGTGTTTGGCAGCCGGGGGGTCAACGACACCACTTATCCCAGTGTCGTAATCAAAGCGCTAGAGGATGCAGTTGCCGACGGCATGGACATCGCTTCCCTAAACCTTGGCGCCCCCGCAGGCTTCGGTCCGCTCGACAACTTCTGCGGCACTCAGAAAAATCAGCCCTGCGACGCTTTCGCAATTGCCGTTCAGAACGCGGTCCGTCTGGGACTGATCATCACCGTCTCGGCGGGCAATAGCGGCGACTTGGGAGCCAATGCCCCCGCACTCAACACCGTTGAGTCTCCTGGCACGGCACCCGATGCAATCACTGTTGGTGCATCCACAAATTCCCATATCTGGTACAACACCCTATCTCTGACCGGCAACGGCGTGCCTGCGGAATTGCAGTCCATCAATGCCCGCCTGAGCGACGGCCCACAGCTCGCTGCACCCATTGAAGCCACGATTGCCGATGTAGGTACGATTGGCACCAACCGCCTAGGTTGTGATCCATTACCCGACAATTCGCTCTCCGGCCGTATCGCCCTGATTGAACGAGGCACTTGTTCCTCCACCCAAAAAGTGAACACGGCACAAACAGCGGGGGCAATTGCAGTAGTTTTAACAGGCTTTGAGAATGCTGGAGTCTTTCAGCTTTCGGGTCTCGACGACACGGCGATCCCGTCTCTGCTCATCGGGTTCAACGCAGGAAACGCATTACGGGCCTTTCTTTCCAATCAGGCGAGAATCGCCCGGCTCAATCCAGCTTTCCGCGAAGTCTCAGCGGCCCCGGACGAGATCTCCGAATTCTCATCACAAGGCCCTTCGATTGGCAATTACGGAGTCAAGCCTGAACTTGTCGCAGTGGGAACGGACCTTTACATGGCAACGCAGAAGTTAGACCCGAACGGCGAAATGTACAACCCTGGCGGCTACACCGTGGCTCAAGGCACCAGCTTCACAGCGCCGATGGCCGCCGGAGCCGCAGCGCTAGTAAAGCAAAAAAATCCCGCACTTCGCCCAGCGCAGGTAAAGAGTGCTCTGGTCAATACAGCGAACGCAAATCTTACGGATTTCGACAATAACGGCAGATCCGTCCAAGCCTCCGTCACTGCGATGGGAGCGGGCAAGCTTGACGCCAATCGGGCGCTGCAGGCCAGCATCGCGGTGGAACCGGCCACGATTGGCTTTGGCCTCATCGCGGGCAGCGGGTTGCCGACGCAGGGAATTGTGGTTTCAAATCTTGCTGCAAGCGGCTCGGTGAATTTGAGCATTCGCGTTGAGCAGCGATCCCCATCGACAGCCGTGCAGATCACCTCGACCCCAAGCTCTTTCTCGCTGCTTGCCGGCCGGGAAACTCAAGTCACAGTCCGCATGACCGGTACTCGCCCGACAGCCGGAAAGTATGACGGCTTCCTCGTGATTTCTGGTGGAGCGGTGGACCTGCGAGTGCCCTATACGTTTTTTGTGGGTCCCGGCGCACCGCATAACATGTACGCAATCGGCGGTGGCTACTTCGATGCGATCCCGGGCTATGAAGGCAAAATCCTGATGAAGATCGTCGACCAGGCCGGGATCCCCGTCCTGGGTGTGCCCGTGAGGGGAAGAGTTGTAAGCGGCAACGGCCAGATTACTTTTGCCAACGAAAAAACCGATGAGTATGGAATCGTTGAAGGAACCATTAAGGTCGGCTCGAATGTTGGAGAACAGGTAGTCCGCTTTGAAGCTGGCACTTTATTCGCCGACTTTGTAGCAAACGTCATCCCTCGCCCTTCGATTGCAACCGGCGGGATCCGCGACGCCGCCAGCGGAGAGGCTCCAGAAGCATTCGCCGCCGGTCAGTATATTTCGATATACGGAGCGGCGCTCAGCCCCACGCTCAAAGTCTTTAGCGGTAGTGAACTGCCTCTCTCGCTGGCTCGGGTCAGCGTCAGTTTTGATAATCCGTCGCAGCGAGTCAGCGCCGCGGGGCGCCTCCATTTTGTGAGTGGCGGCCAGATCAATGTGCAGATTCCCTGGGAGTGTACAGGCCTCGCCACCGTCGACATGAAAGTGTCGATCGGAGAATTTTCGAGTGCCGTACAAACCATTCGTATCCGCGCTGCGAACCCTGCGCCCTTTGAATACTTCGAGGCCGGCTCGAATCGCCGCTATATCGCCGCTCTCGATGGCAATTTCAACCTGATCTCCAGCTCCAACCCGGTTCGCCGGGGACAGGTCGCCCAGTTGTACGTGAACGGATTAGGTCCGGTCAACCGTACGCCTGGCACGGGCGAAGTCAGCCCCTCAAATCCGCTAGCCTCCACTACCGCCTCTCCTGAAGTCAGCATCGGCGGTCGAACCGCGCAACTGCTATTCAGCGGACTCGCTCCTGGCATTGTTGGCTTGTATCAGGTCAACGTCGTCGTCCCTTCGGATGCGGCGACAGGCAACGATGTCGAACTCACTATCCGGCAAAGTGGTGTTCTTTCACGCAGTTCCCGTATCGCCGTCCAATAGACGGTTTAGAATAGAAGCTGTAGAAATTAGTGAAATGCTCGACATCAAAAAGAAGCTCATGGACGAAATCATCACTTTGGAGCACGAACTTCGGAGTGAATTGCCAAAGGAAATCCTGCGCGCCCGTGAATTGGGCGACCTCAGCGAGAATGCCGAGTATCACGCGGCCAAAGAACGCCAGGGTTATGTTCATGCCCGCATCGGACATTTGAACTTTCGCCTGCAGGCCATGTCTATGGCAGACCTGACTAAAATTCCGCGAGACCGTATCGGTCTTGGCTCGGAAGTAGTGCTCTTCGACACGAAAAAGGAAGAAAACATTACCTATAAACTGGTGACGACCGAAGAGGCGGATGCACCAAACGGCCTGATTTCCACCAGTTCTCCCATCGGCAAAGGTCTCCTGAACAAGCAGGTCGGAGACGAGGTAAAGATCACCATCCCGGGCGGTACAAAAGAATTTGAGATCTTGAAGGTAAAAACTATGCACGAATTCGAGGAATTGGGCTAATCTGGGCCAAACGGGTTACTCTATCGTGGAACCTAAAACTACATGGACGGGTGCCGTAGGCAGGACTTGTAACCTGCTTCTGGTCAGAATTGTGAACGGGCTCGCGCTTTCGCGTATCCACCCGAATGTTCTCACTCTGATTGGTTTGGTCATCAATATTGGCGCAGCGTGGCTTTTGGCGAGGGGCGCATTCTGGCAAGCCGGCCTGGTCATCATCGGTGCGGGCCTTTTTGATATGGTCGATGGTCGAGTTGCACGCCAGACTGGTCAAGTCACCCGCTTTGGCGGATTCCTCGATAGTGTAATCGACCGATACTCGGATCTTGCTCTGTTGATCGGTCTTCTCGTCTATTACGGCAACATTAACAGACCACTTTATGTAGTGCTCACTGCGATTGTAATGATGGCCAGCGTGATGATCAGCTATGCCCGCGCACGGGCCGAAAATACCATCCCTCAGTGCAAGGTCGGCTTTCTTGAACGCCCTGAGCGGGTAGTTCTCCTGATCATCGGAGCGCTTTTTGATCGAATGGCGCCAGTGCTCTGGATTGCCGCCATCCTCGGCAACTTAACCGTGGTCCATCGGATCATCTTTACTTTCCATGAAGCAAAGCGTCTTGAAGAGGCCCAAACCCGTGTCGCTTCCAGCTCCAGCGTCGCGGCAGGACGTTAATCCCCTTCCACAATCACGACAGCCGTTACATGGGTCTTCGTGTGGCTAAAGGACACGTGTAGCCCTCGCATCCCGCGTGCCGACGCCAGCTTGGCGGCAACCCCGTGCAACACCATTCGCGGCGCTCCTCCGGGCTGCGCAATCAATTCAAAGTCCTTCCAGCTCATCCCCGCTTCCCATGATGCCTGCAAAGCCTTGAATGCCGCTTCTTTGGCTGCAAACCTTGCGGCAAATCGCTCATTCGAATTGGCCTTGCCCGAGCAAAACGCAATCTCGGCCTCCGTGAAGATCCTGTCCAAAAAGCGACCGCCAAACTTCGAGATCGACTCGGCGATACGAGCCACCTCTTCGAGATCGATTCCAATTCCAAGAATCATTGTTTCCTCGCCAGTGGGGGCAGTGGAAATTTCCCGCGTGCCCGCTCCAGTCTTAGCCCAAAGTCCAGCAGCAATTCTTCCTGCCACGGCTTGGCCAAAGCCTGTATCGAGAGTGGCATACCGTCGTTGTCAAACCCCACTGGGATGGCCAGCGAAGGCAGTCCAAACAGATTCGCGGCACACATCGATGTCATCGAATCCACACCCGGAAACTCACCGGTACGCCATGCCCCAAAGCCCGGATTCGGCAACAGCAAGATCGGAAATTCATCGAGCGCCATCAGAAATTTTACTCGCAATGCATCTCGAGCCGCAAACATTTCGAGCATCTCTTGCGCTGTCGGTGGCGCGATTGAGAAATATTCGGCAGTGTGTGGCGTAGGGAATCCAATCGGATGCGCATTTAGCTTCAGGAAGAAAAAGCGCCATACCTCGTAAATCCTTCGCCAGTCTTGCGGCGCGAACTCCCCGCAAGCGCTTTCTACGAAGGGCAGCGTCAGTTGCACAACCGGGTGATCGACAATTCCAATGCGTGGAACGACAGGCAATTCCGTAGGCGGGAATGGCACCGAAAACGGATCGCTGTCGGCATGGCCGGCGACCACGCGGAACAATAAGCAAAGGTCCTCGACAGTCCTCGCCATTGGGCCAATCACGCCCAACAGTCCTCCTGGATAACCGACATTCGGGAAATGGCCCGTCGCCGGAACCCTCCCCGGAGTTGGCTTCAAGCCACAGATCCCCGTCAAGGCGGCGGGCAAGCGAATGCTGCCGCCACCGTCCGATCCAATCCCCCCCGCAGACATGCAGGCGGCGATCGCCGCACTCTCGCCTCCGCTCGATCCTCCAGGTGTCCGGTCCAGATCCCATGGATTCCGCGTCACTCCATAAGCATCGTTGTAGGTCTCCCAGTTCATCAGCATTTCAGGCGTGTTCGTTTTACCGATTACAACCGCTCCAGCTTCGATCAGCCGCGAAACGCACAGCGCATGTCTGGTAGCTCGATGACCCACTCTTGGCAAATGCCCGCAAACCGTCGCCTCTCCGGCGATATCGAGCGAGTCCTTGATCGATATCGGTATTCCCGCAAGCGGACCATCCGCCGCAGGCAAGTGCAAGGGATCGTCAAACACGCGCGTGTAGGCGTTCAACAACGGTTGTAGCCGCTCCACCTGCCGCCGGTGCGAATCGAGCAGTTCCAGCGCGCTCAGTTTCCGGATATCGAGCGCCCGGCGCATTTCTGCGATCGTCCAAAGACATGGTTCGTCCAAACATACAGGTTAAACTGAGTTTTGCCATGGCCACTTTGACATTTTCCGGGGCGCGCCAGGAAGTCCTGTTCCGCGTCCTCGTCCCAACGGTAATTCCCGTCGAGTCGGTTTGGCTCACAGAGGCGGCGGGACGCATCTGCGCCGAGAACGTACCCAGCGATCGCGACATGCCGCCCCTGCCCCGCAGCCTTCGCGATGGCTTCGCCCTGCGCTCTGCGGACCTCGGAGCGGGCCTCGAAATCATCGGTGAAGTCCGCGCCGGTCAAATGCCTTCCCAAGCCGTTCGGCAGGGCACTGCAATCTCGATCATGACTGGTGCTGTGATTCCCGATGGTGCCGATCAAGTCGTAATGAAAGAACACGTCGAACACTCTGGCAACTTGATCCAGAGTGCAAGAGCGGCAAGCCCCGGCGAGTGGATCAGCCCGGCGGGCAGCATGGCGCGCGAGGGAGATATCGTAGTCCCAAGTGGCCGCAAGATCGACGCCAGCGCGATCGCGATGCTGGCTACAATTGGCCGCAGTCAAGTCCAGGTCCATCGGCAGCCTGTGGTCCGGATTCTCGCAACCGGGGATGAAGTCGTCGACATCGCACGAAAGCCAAATGCCACCGAAGTCCGGAATTCGAATTCCTGGGCGCTTGCCGCCGACGTCCGCCGTTTCGGAGGGCGTCCGGAAATTCTGCCAGTGGCGCCAGACCGGGAACATATCACCCGCGAGCTGATCGAATATGGACTCGCAGCCGATTTGCTCCTGATCAGCGGTGGAGTTTCGGCTGGTGAATACGACTTCGTTGAAACGGCGCTTGCCAACCTGGATGCGGAATTCTATTTCGATCGCGTCACGATTCAGCCTGGCCAGCCAACGGTCTTCGGTCGGGCCAAAGGCACTTTTTTCTTTGGCCTCCCTGGCAATCCGCTCTCCACAATGGTCACTTTTCGAATCTTTGCCGAGGCCGCTATCGCCAGGCTTTCCGGTGTTGCGAACCCGGAACTATTCTTCCACCGTGCGGCACTCCAGTCGCCCTATCGGCACAAGCCAGGGCTTACGCGATTCTTGCCGGGACTTCTCTCCAGCGGTGGTTCGGAAGTCGAAATTCTCGCCTGGCAAGGCTCAGGCGACATCCCCACTCTCGTGCGCGCCAACTGCTTCGTCGTCATTGACAGCGGGCGCGACGCATGGAACGCTGGAGATTCAATCGAGGTGCTTATATGACGAACAAACTAAGCCATTACGACGACGCAGGAACGGCCCGCATGGTCGATATCTCCGAAAAAGTCGATACTACTCGCACGGCGCAAGCCCACGCCTTTGTACGAATGTCCGCCGAGGTGCTGGCTGCGCTGCCTTCAAACCCTAAAGGGGACCCGCTTGAGGTGGCCCGTATTGCCGCCATTCAAGCGGCCAAACGCACTTGGGAATTGATTCCTCTCTGTCATCAGATCCCAATTGCCAAAGTAGATATAGATTTCAGAATCGAAGCTTCCGGCATCCGCGTCTTCTCTTATGTGGTCTGCACTGCGGGCACTGGCGCGGAGATGGAGGCTTTGACCGCCGCCGCCGTAGCTGCGCTTACCATCTACGATATGACCAAGGCTCTGGATAAGGGCATCGAGATTTCCGAACTCCACTTGCTAAAAAAAAGTGGCGGCAAAAGTGGTGATTATGAAAGAACGAAAAATGATTAGGATTTCCTGGCGGGTAGCTGCCCTATTCGCATTGACTGCCGCCGGAGCGGCACTCTGGGCACAGTTGCAGCCCGCCGATCCTGTTTTTGGCACCTCCACTATCAATGTGGTTGCGCCTACTTCCGTGAAGGACAAGGATGGCAACTTCATGAACGGCTTGGACGTGAGGGATTTTGTCGTCCGCGACAATGGCAAAGTCCAGGATGTCAAGATCGATCAGTCCTATGTGCCGATCTCCCTCGTCGTCGTCATCCAGCGCAGCGCCTCGACCGAGCATGTATTGCCTACCGTTCAAAAAATCGGCTCCATGCTCGAACCAATTCTGATTGGTGAAGCTGGCGAAGCGGCAATCGTCACCTTCGATCACCGCGTAGAGACGATTCAGGACTTCACCAACGACACCGAAAAATTTAAGAAAGCGTTGACAACTCTGCGGCCTGGGTCACAGACACGCGCCATGTCCGACGCCGTGCTGCAAGCCGCCCGTATGCTGAAGCGGCGATCCAAAGATCATCGGCGAGTCATAGTCCTGATTAGTGAGACGCAGGAAAGCGGCAGCACTGCCCACGTTAAAGATGCGTTGCTCGAAGTCGAGCTCAGCAATATTCTTGTCTATTCCGTCAACATGTCGCGTCTCATGAACAAGTTGATGGCCAAGCCGGATTATCCCCGCCCGAATCCGATTCCGCCAAGCGCGCGCCCAATGCCTGCGGGAATGGCCAACACCCCGACCACGCAGGCGCAGATGAGCGCGCTCGGTGGAACACTCGGCAACGTGATTCCCATATTCCAGGAAATATTTACGGCAACCAAATCGATTTTCATCAGCAACCCGCAAGAAGTTTTTACGAAGTACACGGGCGGCAGCGAATTCTCCTTCCTCAACCTGAAGGGCTTTGAAAGTGCAGTGCAGAAACTCGGCGATGAACTCCAGCACCAATACATCCTTAGCTACAACCCGACAACCAAGCTCGATGGTGGATGGCACACAATCGATGTCGAAGTGCGCCGCTCCGAGGCTACAGTCAGAACGCGCACAGGCTATTGGCTTGCCGCGCGCCCCAATTAGCGCGTACCCGCTACCATGGTGAACATGCGCTTATTGCTCATGCTCCTTTGCTTTGTGGCGGCGGTCTGGCCGCAGGATTCCATCGTCGATTTGAGTATCCTGCACTTCAACGACTTCCACGCCCGATTGCTTCCCAATGCCCAGGGACTTGGAGGCGCAGCCTACCTTGCTGCCGCAATCCAGCAGGAACGCAAGAATTGCCCGCGTTGCCTGCTCCTCACGGCCGGCGATAATGTCCAGGGTTCTCCGGTCAGCACGATCTTCCGGGGTCTTCCCGTTTTTGAAGTGCTCAGACCGCTCAATATCGACGCTTCCGTAATCGGCAACCACGAGTTCGACTACGGCTATGAACGCATTAACGACTTTCTCGCCACCGCAGGTCATTCCTTGCTTGCCGCCAATTTCCTGACCAAGGATGGCAAAGTCTTTACAGAAGCTTCGAGCGTGATTATCGAACGTGACGGCCTCCGCATCGGTATCGTCGGCGTCCTGATGGAAGATCTTGTTCCGTCTCTCACCACACCCTCGAAACTTGGCCCCAATACAATGCTTCCCGCCCTCGACACCCTGCGGGCTGAAGCTCTAAGGCTAAAAGATAAGACGGACATTCTGATTGCTCTCGTTCACCTCTCAAGAGACGCCAGCGATCGCATTGTCACCGACATTCCGGATTACGCAGTCACGATCTCGGGGCACGATCACGGGGGTAAAGAAATCATGTTTCGGGCCCACGACCGCGTTGGAGTCCGCATGCGCAGCTACGGCGTCGAACTGGGCCGCCTCAATTTGCGTTACGACAAATCTACCCGCAAGGTCCTCAATGCCGAATGGAAGCGCATCCCGGTTACCAGTGCCACCTACCGGCCCGATCCAGCCGTCGCCCAGCTTGTCGAAAAATGGGAAAGCAAAGTTCGCCGCGTGGTCGACATGAAAATTGGAACTGGAAAGTCAAAGAAAGATCGCGCACAAACCAGAGTGTGGATTGAGCGGGTCATGCGTGACAAGACGGGTGCCCAGTTTGTCTTCATGAACAGGGGGGGGGTGAGGGACAATTTGCCCGAAGGTCAGATCCTCGCCAGGGACGTGTGGAATATTATGCCCTTCGACAGCATGCTGGTGCGCGCCAATGTCCCAGGCCGCCTGATCCCTGAATTCATCCGTGGTGCCATCCAGGTTGAGCCCGAAAAACTCTACAGCTTCGCCACCATCGACTTTCTGGTCGAGGGTTGGCGCAATTCAAAAGATGAATCGCTTCAAGCCTTTGGAAGGGCATTGCCGCTGGA
>JBKJSR010000545.1:0-4534 GCA_046594355.1 Bryobacter sp. | reverse complement strand
GTTCAAACACTTCCTTGCCTTTTTCTGCATTCCCGTTTTGAGCTGCCGCAGAAGGCAGAGAAATCAGACCCAGCGCCAATAGCGACGCGGTGCCCAACGAAAGTATAATACTCTTCTTCATAAGTCCTAATTTTACAATGGTCATATGCTTCCCGTCATCTTGCTTTTTGCTAAAGCTCCGGTCCCGGGCAGGGTGAAAACCAGACTTCAGCCGGTGTTGAGTCCGGAACAAAGCGCCGAACTACACTCTTCGTTAGTAGAAGACGCGCTCGAGTGGCTCGCCGGTTTCACTTCAGTTGCCGACATCGAACTTCATCTCGACGAGCCAACTGCGTCCTGGAGCGAATTCCCTTACCGTCGCGTTCTTCAATCGGAAGGCGATATCGGGCAGCGCATGTGGAATGCCTTTAACCATGCTTTCAGCGAAGGCCGCCGACAAGTGCTGATCCTTGGCAGCGATGTCCCCACCCTTCCCCACGGGCATCTCAACGCATTGCTGAATTCCTCCGCCGACGCGAGTTTTGGCCCTACCGAAGATGGTGGCTATTATGCCATCCAGCTCAGGCGCTTGCCGCAAGCCCTTTTCGAAGGCGTGGAATGGTCCACCGACCGCGCGCTCAGGCAAAGCATTGAATCCGCGCAGCGCTGCGGCTTGACGGTCGCACTAGGGCCGAGCTGGTTTGACATCGATACTCCAGCCGACCTCGTCAAACTGACGACCCGCCCGGCATCGCCAAGAACCACAAGATGGCTCAAAAACAATCCCCTGTAAAACGTTTTCCACTTCAAATACATCTAAGAGCTATGGCACTTCAAGAATCTTCCAATGCACCCGACTTCACACTCCAAACCGACAGCGGCGAATCCCTGACACTCTCCAGCTTCAAAGGTAAAAACGTAGTTTTGTTTTTCTATCCCAAAGCTGGGACTCCAGGCTGAACTACGGAAGCTCGCGAGTTTCGCGAACAAAATACAGACTTCCTCAACGCAGGCACCATCGTCTTGGGAATATCTCCCGATCCTGTAAGTGCTCAGGCAAATTTTCGAAGTGAGCTCGATCTACCCTATAAGCTTCTTGCCGATGTCGAGCATTCCGTCGCCGAAAAATATGGAGTCTGGGTTGAGAAAAACAAAGACGGCAAACAGTCCATGGGGGTAGAACGCAGCACTTTTGTGATCGACAAAGTAGGTAAAATCGCAAAACTTTACCGAAACGTCCAACCCGCCGGTCATGCCGCCGAAGTGCTTGCGGCGCTAGCCGGAATTTAGCCGCCGATCTTGCGAACGGGGCGGATTTTAAGCGATAGTTCAGGGAAGCTCTCCTGCAACAATACAGTCACATCCGCCCCACGCACTGTCACTCTTCCGCCATTGGACAGCCCGGTGATTTCGTAATGTTTCAGCTTGTTGCCGCCCCACTCCGTTTCCACAGGCGTTAAAGCCAAGGCTGCGCCGCGCGGCTTCAATTTCCCCTGTTTTAACCAGCCGGCAAATTCTTCCCCAGTGAGCAGCAGGTCGACTTTTTCCTGATTCGCATCCTCCTGCTTCACCTCAAAAATCACCTTGTTCACTTCCGTAAGCAGTGGCTTCATCATCGGGAAGAAGATCACATCGTAGATGTCTTCCTGGCCGGTGAAAATCATCGCCATGCGTTCGAGGCCCGGGCCAATTCCAGTAGTTGGCGGCATCGCGTGCTCCATCGCCTCTACAAAGTCGTAGTCGAGCGGATGAAACTCGCCTTCGTCGCGATCCTCGGGACGGAATGCCTTCTTCCATGTTTCGAGCAACTGCACCGGGTCGTTTTGCTCGGTCCAGTTGTCGCCACACTCCATGCCGGCGATAAAAATTTCGAAGCGCTCCACATAACGAGGGTCGCTCTGCATGGGCTTCGCGAGCGGAGAAATTTCGACCGGATGGCCGTAGATGAATGTGGGCTGAATCAGTGTCTTCTCCACCTTCTCTTCAAAGGCCCGAACGAGCGCATTGCCAACGCTGGGCTGCGGATCGTTAACCCCGATCGACCGCAATTTTTCGTTTGCCTCTTCCACACTCGCAATCGCCTTGAAGTCGATGCCAGTGGCATTGAGCACCGCGTCCGTCATCGTCACGCGAGGCCAGGCAATCGCGAAATCGATTTCGTGACTTTTCACCTGAAACACCGTCCGGCCAAAAACGCTGGTCGCGATATGACGGAACATATCCTCGATCAGTGTCATGTTGTATTCGTAGTTCTCAAAAGCCGTCATGGTCTCGAGCATCACGAATTCGGGATGATGGCTGCGGTCGATTCCTTCATTGCGGAAATGCCTGCCCATGATGAATACTTTTTCAAAGCCCGCCGTAATCAGGCGCTTCAGGTACAGCTCGTGCGAGATCGCCAGATACATGTCGGTCGAGAGCGCATTGACATGAGTAATGAAAGGCTTGGCGGTACCACCGCCATACTGCGCCTGGATGATCGGCGTATTGAACTCAAGAAAGCCCCGGCTGTTCAAAAAGCTGCGGATCTCAAACAGCATGTGCGAGATCTGCTCGAACGGGGTGCGCCGCTCCGGGTTGACGGTGGTGTCGAGGTAGCGCTTGCGCAAAATGATCTCGCGGTCTTTGATGGCGAAATGCTTGTCGGGGAAAGGCCGCATGCTCTTGGTCAGCATCCGCAAGCTGTCCGCAACGACAGAAATTTCACCGGTCTTCGTCTTGCCGATCTTGCCCGCGCATTCGACAATGTCACCGACATCGAGCAGATTGAAATTTTCAAAACCAAGCGTACCCGCCTCGGCGCTAGTTCCCTGCATCTCGCCACGGCGCAAAGCAATTTGAACGGTGCCGCTCTGATCCTGCACATTGCCAAAAGCCATGCCGCCCATTTTGCGCCAGCTCATCAGACGTCCGGCGACAGTCGCCGGCTGGCCTTCGAGCGCATCGTAGTTGCCCGTGATTTCAGCGGCCATATGGGTGCGATTGCTTTTAGAGGGAAACGGGTTGAGACCCAATTCACGCAGCGACGCAATCTTCTCAAGGCGCACGCCACGCAGGGCGGCTAAGGGCAGATTCGACAAGGCAATACCTCAAACCAACGGAATATGATTGGCGCTCGCTGATGATCAGTGAGCGCCATGTATAAGAATAGCGCTAGAGCCAAGAGGCGCTGAGAGAGTCAGGTGGACTCGTTGGCCTTAGGTCGACCGACACATGTAGATCGTCGGTGGCAGTCCAAGCGCCTTCTCCATCTCTTCGAGAGCCTCAATCTGTTGCCGCTTCAGGTCGATTTGGATCTGGATGATCTCGATAGCTGGGTTGCGCGTAAATGCCCTCTTCTAGTGTCCGCTCTTCATGTTTGCCACCACTTTTGCCCAGTAGGACGGGGTCAAAGCGTTCCCAACCATGTTCGACGCGGACATCACCCTCTCGACAAGTGTAAAGTCGGCCTGAGTTCCGGAAAGTTCTGTTAAGACCGTCTTGATTGGCCGGTACGCGACCAGCAGCGCACGTTTGGCCCACTCCCGTTTCGACGCTGCGGTCAACGCGACGTCAACAGACTTATACGCCGCATTCGAAAAATGCACGAGAGCAGCAATCACGTCCGCTACAATCGCAACGCCCTTGTAGTTCCTGTATGCGCTATCCACGTCTCGTTCTATCTGTCTATCTGTTGAAAAAAACAAATGCAGTTCATCGTGATGCTGTTTCAAAAGCACAAGGCGTTGCCGTAAAATTGGCTTCGATTTCATTTTGTGGGGCCGATCTTCTACCTGATCGATCAAACTGCATCTCCATTAAAGGTGCCCCGCTAGAGGGTAGAGATCAGCTTGGCAAGCAGTGCGGTGCGGTCTGGGATGCGTTCGATCAGCAGACACTCGTGCAGCGTATGCGCACCCTCGCCAACGCAGCCCAGCCCATCGAGAGTGGGCACTCCAAGCGCAGCCGTAAAATTGCCGTCGCTGCCTCCACCGGTCGAAGATTCTTCGAGCACGATCCCCAACTCCCAGGCAAGCTGCTTCGCCTTCTCAAAAAGCTTACCGATCTCCCGCGTACGCTCCATCGGTGGACGGTTGAGACCACCCTCCACCTCGATGCGGCAACGCTTGTCGAAAGCTTTCAATTTGCGAAACTTGCGATCCAGCACCGTAAAATCCTTCAGTTTCGCAATCCGGATATCGACATCCACCTGCGCGTAATCTGCCACCACGTTGGTACGCGTGCCTCCCCGCACCACGCCCGGATTCACGGTGATCCCTTTCGTGAGTTCCGTGAATCCCGCAATCACTTCAATCTGCTTTGCCGCTTCGACGATCGCGCTTGCACCGGCGGAAAAATCGACTCCCGCATGGCTTGCGATGCCATGTACTTTTACCGAGTAGTCTCCGGTACCTTTACGCGCCGTCTTGAGGTTGCCGGACAAACCCGTGCCCGGCTCGACGACGAGAACGCAGTCCGATTGGTGAGCCATCTTTTCGGTAAGTTCCCGCGAAGCATCCGACCCAATCTCTTCATCGCTGACAATCTGCAGCACAACTTTCTTCGCAACCGGGAT
>JBKJSR010000437.1:0-5192 GCA_046594355.1 Bryobacter sp. | reverse complement strand
CCGATGAGATCGATGGGACGGGCACCGTCTTGATCGATGGAGGCGGGGAAGTAAGTGGTAACGTATGCTTCCTGTGGCTTGCCGGTAGTGTTGCGGGGCGCAGCTTCGCCAAACATGTCGGCATTGTTTCGTTCTGTGGCGCTAAGCCATTAGCGCCCGGGGGCGAGGTCGGCGATGCGAAACTCGCCGGTATCATTGGTCTGGCTGGCACCGGATTGCCTCAACTGCTGCACGCTGCGGATACGAATTGATCGATAGACCTGCAGGGTAATGTCGGCAATTGGCTCCCCCTCATCATCGAGAACGCGACCAGTGACAATGGCTTGAGGAATGAGTTTGAAGTTGAGTTCCTTGAGTTCCGCGGCGGCGGCGATAGCCAGGGGAGTGCCTAGCAAGTTGGTAGCACGGGAATTGTATTGTTGGCGGACGAAGCCCTGGCGTTCGGCATGTAGCATGTAGGTGCCGGGTTCGATGCTTTCGATACGAAATTTATCTTCGGCGGCATTTGTGGCGGCGTAGGGAGCGGTGGGAGACATGGGGCCTTGCTGGGGCATGCCGCTCATTGAGGGTCTTAGAGTGAGATTTACGCGGCGGAGAGCCGCGCCGGTAGCGGCATTGAAAACGCTGCATTCGCTCGCACTAAGTTTTTTGGGGATCCGGGGTTTCGCCTGGTTAGGGCTGTTGCGCAGAGGCCGCTGCGACCAGTGCAACGTTAAGAATCAGAAACATACTTTTCATTGGAACCTTTAAGTTGGGTGTAACTTCGTTTCCCGTTATTAGAACGCAAAAAAGGATGCCTGTGAAGGCACCCTTTTTTGTCTGACTTTGCGTTTGGACTGGAGCGATTTAGAATGTGTAGAGCAGAGTACCTGCAATGGGAACGCTGGGCCCGGCTGCACCGACCAGGGCTTCTTCGGCCTCCTGGCTGGGGCGGAAGAACAAGCCAGTGTCGCTGAGGTAAACTTCGAGTTCGCTTGGACGGGGCAGGGTGCCCTGAATCAGCGCTTCCGACAAGGGATCTTCGATGTACTTCTGGAGTGCGCGGCGGAGGGGACGGGCGCCATAGCTGCGATCCAGCAGCGTTTTTTCGAGGATGTACTTGGCGGCCTCGACCGTGAGACGGATCTTGATTTGCTTGGCGACCAGATTGATATTAATCTGATCGACGAGCAAGTGCATGATCTGGAGCAAATCTTCGTCGCTGAGCGAGGTGAAGAGGATTATTTCATCGAGCCGGTTGAGGAATTCGGGATTGAAGGCGCGTTTGACTTCGGCCATGACCTGCTCTTCGACCTTTGGCTGCATGCCTTTTTCGACTGGAGCATCGAAACCGATGCCCTTCTTCTTGTCGAGAAAGCGGGCTCCGAGGTTGGAGGTCATGATGATGATCGTGTTCTTGAAGTCGACGGTGTTGCCGAGACCATCGGTCAACTGGCCGTCTTCAAAGACCTGAAGCAGGATGTTGTAAACATCCGGATGAGCCTTTTCGATTTCGTCGAGCAGGATGATCGAATAAGGGTTGCGCTTGACGCGTTCTGTAAGCTGGCCGCCTTCTTCGTAGCCGACGTATCCGGGAGGCGAACCGATCAATTTCGAGACCGAGTGCTTTTCCATAAACTCGGACATATCGAAACGGATGAGCGACTTTTCGCTGCCGAAAAGGAAATCAGCGAGAGCTCTGGCGACTTCGGTTTTGCCGACGCCGGTGGGGCCGAGGAATAGGAAGCTGCCTGCAGGGCGCTTGGGTGATTTAAGGCCGGCACGCGAGCGGCGGATGGCACGGGCTAAGGAACTGATCGCCCGCTCCTGACTGATGACTCGCTTGTGAAGCTCTTCTTCGATGCGCAACAGCTTGGAGACTTCTTCTTCGCGGATGGCCGTCATGGGGACACCGGTCCAGCGGGCGACGACATCTTCGATATCGTCCTTGGTGACGATGCCGGTGGAGGTGTCGTCGAGGTTGTACTTTTCGCGCAGGACGCGGAGGTTTTCGCGCTCTTTGCGTTCTTCGTCGGAGTAGAAGCGGGCCTTTTCAAATTCGTGATTGGCGATGGCGTTTTCCATGCGATGCACGATGAACTTGATGCGCTTCTGGATGTCGGCGATGTCGGGCGGGAGCGTGGTCTGACGGAGCTTGACGCGAGCACCGGCTTCGTCGATCAAGTCGATGGCCTTGTCGGGGAGGAAGCGATCTGGGATGAAGCGATTGGAGGCGTAGACGGCGGTCTCAATCGAATCGTCGGTGTAGGCTACGGCGTGGAATTTCTCGTAGCGCTCTTTGATGCCCATGAGGATGCGGATGGCATCGGCCTCGTTGGGAGGGGGGACTTTGACGGCCTGGAATCGGCGCTCGAGGGAACGGTCTTTTTCGATCGACTTGCGGAATTCGGCGGGCGTGGTTGCGCCGATGCACTGGATCTCGCCGCGCGAGAGGGCGGGCTTGAGGATGTTGGCGGCGTCGAGAGAGCCTTCAGCCGAGCCTGCGCCGACGAGCGTATGCAATTCGTCGATGAAAATGATGGCGTTTTGATTCTCCATCAGTTCTTTCATGATGGTTTTGAGACGCTCTTCAAATTGGCCACGGTATTTGGTGCCGGCGACAATGAGCGAAAGGTCGAGCGCGAGGATGCGTTTGTCGGCGAGGAAGCTGGGGACTTCTCCGTCGGCAATGCGCTGGGCGAGGCCTTCGACGATGGCGGTTTTGCCGACGCCGGGTTCGCCGATGAACACGGGATTGTTCTTGGTGCGGCGGCAGAGAATCTGGATGACGCGATCGAGTTCGTTTTCACGGCCGATGAGCGGATCGAGAGAACCGTCGAGAGCGGCCTGGGTGAGGTCTCGCGAAAATTCGTTGAGGAGGCTGGACTCTTTGTTGCGGCTGGTGGCGACTTTTTCGCTGGAACTGCGGGCGATCTCTTCGCGGACTTGCGAGAGGCGCAGACCGCGCTCGTGCAGGAGCTCGGCGGCGTAACATTTTTCTTCGCGCAGGATGCCGAGAAGAAGGTGCTCGGTTCCGATGTGTTTATGATTGAGCCGCTCGGCTTCTTCGGCACCATAAGCAAGTACTCGCTTGCACTCGTGGCTCAAAGGGAGATCGACGGAGGTCGAAACCTTTTCGCGGATGGTGGTGTGGGCCTCGATCTGCTTGCGGATCGACTCAATGGCGGCTTGCGAGCGCAGGAAGCGGTTGGCCAAAGCCTTGTCTTCCCGCAAGAGGCCGAGCAACAAATGTTCGGTTTCAATATACGGACTGCCAAACTGACTCGCCTCGTAGCGGGCGAAAAAGATGACGCGCCGTGCCTTCTCTGTATAACGCTCAAACATGGCTATCTGCCTCCATTGTAACTGCACCGCCGGGTGGAAAACCCTGCGGTTCACTTCTAAAAACTTCGGGTTTGGATGCCAGGTCATTCGCCGTAATGGCGAAGAGGCCGCCTTTGGCCAGACGCAGCGTTCTGTCGCAACGGGCGGCGAGGGCCGTGCTGTGAGTGACAATCACGCTCGTTAGCTGGTATTGAATCTGGAGACGCTCGAGCAGATCGAGGATCTGCGAGGCTGTCTGTTCATCCAGATTGCCGGTAGGTTCGTCGGCGAGCAAATATTTTGGGTGCCCGACGAGAGCCCGGGCAAGAACGACGCGCTGCTGTTCGCCACCGGAGAGTTCTCCGGCGCGGTGCTCGGCACGATCGGCGAGGCCGACTTCTTCGAGAAGGGCTTGTGCTTTGGGACTTGCGGTTGCGGGGGTTTCGCTGCGGACGAGGAGAGGCATCATCACATTTTCTAGAGCGGTAAATTCGGGAAGCAGCGATTGTACCTGCCAGACGAAACCAATCTGGCGGTTACGGAAATCGGCGAGTTCGCGGGAGTTGAGGCGGGTAATGTCGGTGTCGCCAAAGCGGATTGCGCCCGCCGAGGGAGAATCGAGACCGCCCAAGAGGTGTAAGAGTGTGGATTTTCCGGAGCCGGATTCGCCGATGAGGGCCAGACGTTCCCCAGATTTGACGACAAAGCTCATATTGGCAAAGATCGTCAATTCGCTAGCGCCGCGATAGGTCTTGGCCAGACTTTCGACAGTGATGGAAGATGGCATAGCGAGAGTCCCTGTATGACTAGATTCTCGCAGGTCTTGTTGGGTTGCAGGATTAGACGATTGGGGAGGTGAGGGAGGATGCGTCGTTGCAGCGTGCATGCTTGTGAACGGAGGCTGAAGTTGTTGGGAAAGTTTGGAGCATTCCCGGTGGAATTTCAATCGTAGCGGCGAAGTGTTTGCCGGATGCTATAGGAGTGAGAGGTTTCTTCGAAGCGGGCTGATATTTGTAATCGCGACATTGGTGATTTGCGGGCAAGATTCAGGGGCGGGAATTCCCGCTGCGACGGCTCCCGCTACGGTATCTCGTGGTGGAGCAACTGGTTTTAGTACTGCAAGGGATTACGGTGCAGAAGTGGTACGCGCAACTTAGCGATATCGCCGAGGTGAACGAGATTCGGTATACGAGTGCGCCTCCGCACAAGCCGAGGAATCCGACTGCGCCGGGGGCGAAGAATCCGCTGATCATCCATGCGATGACTTTTGTGCCGAAGAATCTGGACCGGAGTAAGACGCATCCGCTGATCGTTTTTGCGCATCAGGGAACTCATAGCGATTTCGGACGCGATCATGAGTTTGGGGCGGTGAGGGAACTGGTGCAGCAGGGCTACACGGTGGTCGGACCGGATTATCGCGGGAGCACAGGGTATGGGGCGCGTTTTTATAACGAGATCGACTATGGCGGGTTGGAAGTGGAAGATGTTTTTCAGGCGCGGGAGTGGATGCTCGAGAACTATGATTTTCTCGATGGGAAGCGAGTGGGAATGATTGGGTGGAGCCATGGCGGCATGATCACGCTGATGAATATTCTGCTGCATCCGGGTGTTTATGCGGCGGCCTATGCTGGGGTGCCGGTGACCGATCTGGTGTTGCGGTTGGGGTATCACGGGACAGCTTACGAGGCGATATTTTCATCGTCACAGCATATCGGGAAACCAGTGAATCAACATGGCGGCCTCCTGGGCCGGCACAGAGGGGGATGAAAAAGGGTCGAAATGTGAGAAAGCTAGAGATGCCGCACAGCCAAGAAGGCCGTTGTCGTTCTGCCACCCGAAGAGTGCGAATGTGAATCTGGCCAGGATGTGTTTCAGAACAGAGGAATGAG
>JBKJSR010000354.1:0-2628 GCA_046594355.1 Bryobacter sp. | reverse complement strand
CCGCCTGGGTCAACAGCAGATCCAAAGCCTAGCCGCATGGTTTGCTCTGACGCATACGGACTAACCGCCCCCGGTGTGACCCAAGTGTGACTATCTCCATCGAAGGGTTGTCAGAGGATGGGGCGAATTCGATACGAAGCGTGGAATCCAGGCTGCTTTTTCGTTGTAAAAAATGAACCGATGAGTGGTGCTGACGATCCGTCGGTTTATCTCTTTCACTAAATCGTCCTTCACCTTCATGAATTCAATGGTGGTGCTATCTTCTTGCCAGCAGCAGTGCAAAGCTTTTCGTGGCGAAAGGGGAAAGCACACCTCGGCTTCGATATTGCCCAGACCAAAGGCCCCGAAAAAAAAAGAGCGGATTATCGCAAGTGAGGAAACCAGAGGAATCTACCGCTTCAAGCACCCGCCATGTCATCCGATTAAAAAGATCGACCTCTTTTACTGTTGGCCACGGCAGTCGGAGCAGTTTAATTATTGATTCAGGAGTTTTTAATTTCCACCCTTCACTGAGCGCATCGATTTCCTTTAATCTCCGGTGTATTACGGCTGGATCGTGCTCCCCTGAGGCTAGTGCCTCCCGAAAATGGGCGCGGATACCGTCGACGGTTGACTCGACAACGCGTGGCGCTCGCTTTATCCCTAGTTCGCGGCGGTAGGGTACACGTCTCATCATGGTGCCGAGGTACTTGGATAAAGCTAGTCTTTCTGAATGGGTTGGTGCGGATCCCTCTATAAGCTTTTCGATTACTGGGTTCGCAGGCTTCTCAACTTTGTCATTTAGGGCAGACTCAACATCGGAGTCGTAGAACCCTCTCAGTTGGGCAACCTCCTTTATCGCTGGATCATGCCAAGTCCTATTTTTCTTGTCGAACATCCAGATAAGGGCTGGACGGCCGGCAATCGCAAATTTCCTTAGATATTGTTGCGGAAGGTAGTGGTGACCCATCTTGGTTGAATATCTTTGACGAGAAGTCTGTTCGCCCGCTTCCGAATCTAGGAAACCGTCATAGCGTTTTTGTCCGAAATCGAATCCGAGCCATTGATGTGCTCGCTGAGCCTACTCGCAGCTGCGAGTAGGTCGCGCTCGCTAACGATAGCGTACCGATCAAAGATGCTCCTGGTCTTGTGCCCGCTAATCGCCATACAAACTTTCTCAGACGTTCCACTCCTGACCATGTTCCGCACTGCACTGCGGCGACAATCGTGAAGCAGTTTCGTGGGCTTATCGGCCTCATCCACAAAACCCGCTTTTCGGCATGCGATCCGCCAAGCCCAGCTAAGGTCCTTAATAGGTTTGCCGCTGTCGTCACAGAATACCCATTCGGCCTCGGAATAGAACTGACCGGTTCTTGCCTTCTGCATTTCTAAGGACGCCAAAACTTCGACAGTCAGCGGGATAATTCGGCCAGCTCCATTTTTTGTCGAATTCGGCTGGAGGCGGACAATAGCGGCGCGGAGATCGACTTGCGACCAGCGCAAGCTGAGAATCTCGCCCCTACGACAACCGGTGAAGAAAGCAAACGTCAGCACCGGCTGAATATTGGTCGGCAACTCCCTGAGGATTGCCCGATATTCGTCCAACTCAAGGAATCCCTGTCGCGCGTTTTTCTCGGCCAGCAATTCAAAGTTGGGCATGCGCGCCACCTTTGGTGGACTCGCCTTGCTCCCGAGTTTGAAGGCCCTGCGCAAGAGGGCTAATGATCGATTGACAGTCGCGGGTGCAGCCCCTTCATTGAGCCGAACCTCCGTAAATCGATGGAGGTCGGTTGTCCCAAGACGCGAAGCGGACATCGCTCCAAAAGTAGGCCGCAAGTGCAGCCGAACTATTTGTTCTGCTGAGTTCAAATCCTTCTTGTTTAGCCTGTAGTCCCGCAATAAATCGTCAAGTAAATCTCCAACAGTGACGGACAGGACGGCCGCCCCTGTCCCAGCTAAATCACGATCTCGCTCGACTTCAACCCCCCAACGCTCCGCATCTTTCCGACCGCCCGTGATGGTCCTTGTTTTAAATTGTCGCTTCCCCTGACCATCCCGGCCCAAGAATACTCGCACAAGCCATTTGCCCCGGCCACGTGCTGTTATCTGTGCCATGCCTAGTCCCTCTTCTTTCCGGTCAAAATTCGATTGATGACAACACCGTGCCAAGGCTTGCCCGTGCGAGTTGGAACGCCCTCAGCGTTCAATTTTGCAGAGATGCGGTCAAAGCCCAGACCCTCGGCCCGTAGCGCCTTCAGACGCTCCAGCGTAGCGGCCTCGCCCTCGTAGTGGCCGAAAGGCTTGCGGCCCTCTTGCGCATCCGCGCGCCCTTCAGCTTCAGCACGATCATGGACTTGTGTGTTTGCTACTCCGGCGTGGTCCACTTTGATGGCTTGATTTGGCCCACCTTCCAGCTAGTCTCTCTTAGTTTCGATATTCCTGCTTTGGGGAGGGCTGGCTGTAGTGGAGCCTGGTTTCGCCCGCAGGGAGGAACCGTTGAGGCGCAACGGAAGCCAGCCCTCCCCAAAGCTCGCGCCGCGTTGTCTATCGGCGCTTCTTCGTTTCCTCCAATGTTCTGCGAAAGCGGTACGACTCCGTCCCGGTCTCAATGATGTGTGCCCGATCGGTGACCCGGTCGAGCAGCGCCTT
>JBKJSR010000234.1:0-7250 GCA_046594355.1 Bryobacter sp. | reverse complement strand
GATAGGAATCCCGGCCAGCCAAAGCTACGACGGGCTTCTTTCGGTCAACCACGAATCCACCAGATGCACTGCGATGTTCCGAGGCTACCAAGCGGCAAACACAACGCGCGCTATCGTGGACACGTGGAGCTTGCCGCGTTCGGTCTATCCAGGATTGAGGTGCAGCGTGCGTCCTGGGGAGGTTGGGAGTACGTGCGGGGCTCCAAGGCTTTCCGTGAAACGCGTATTGCAACGACAAAATTGGTTGAAGCAACGCTCATTTCAACCGCGAACACGACGAACACAACTCGATAGTCCTATAATCACAACAGAGGGCGATTATGTTTTAGCCTTCAATCTCAAGAAAGAGTACAAGTCATGGCCAAAAACGAAAAAACCAGTTCAAAAGTTGCATCCAAAGCCAGCAAGCAATTGAAGAGCCCGAGCTCCTCGAAAGCTGAAAAAACTGTTGCAGGATCGGCGCTCACCCAGGCAGCCGGCAAGAAAAAAAAATAATCCCAGCTTGTCGACGCCGTTCGACCACCCCACCAGTGGGAGGCGTACGACAAGCTATCTTCGCGCGATGGTTCTCGGTAGGGACCTTTCAAGATTCCTGTACGCTAAAATGACCTGTCACAAGCACCGCTTGATGAATTTTCCGCATCGCAGATAACTGATCAGCTTCGGCATCGCCGCCGCCTGCGATTTTCTCGATGTGCCCCGGGCCTCTTACTATCGCCAGCACCCATTGCTCGGACCAGCGCCGCAGCCGCTCTCCCCGCCGCTGCTCGTCGCCCCCACCATCCCCGCCAGAGCACTCCGCCCCGACAAGCGCCAAGCCGTCCGCGACCTGCTCCACTCCCCTCGCTTCCAGGACGCTTCGCCAGCCGCCATCCATGCCACTTTGCTTGATGCAGGCCAGTATTTATGCTCCACGCGCACCATGTATCGAATCCTCGAAGCCGCCGGCGCGACCCGCGAGCGGCGCGACCAATGCGTCCATCCGCCTTATCAAAAACCGGAACTCCTGGCCACCGCCCCCAATCAACTTTAAAGTTGGGACATCAACAAACTCCGGGGTCCAGTCAAGTGGACCTACTTCTATCTCTACGTCATCCTCGACGTCTTCAGCCGTTACGTTGTCGGCTGGAGGTGGCCACTCGGCTCATCCCCGACACGTGCAAGAAGCAAAACATCCAGCCTGGCCAACTCTGTCTCCATGCCGATCGCGGCGCGGCGATGCGTTCCAAGCCGGTAGAGTTCCTACTCGCCGATCTGGGCGTGGCCAAGACCCACAGTCGGCCTTACACCTCCGACGACAATCCGTATTCGGAGAGCCAATTTAAGACGATGAAGTATCGGCCCGAGTTCCCGGATCAGTTCGGTTGCACCCAGGACAGCCGGAACTTTGGCCACACATTTTTCCCCTGGTACAACGGGGTGCATCGGCACTCTGGGATCGGCAGGATGACACCGGAGATGGTGCATTATGGGACGGCTGAAAACGTTCGCGACCTAAGCCAGGCGGTGCTCGACCAGGCCTACCTTGCTCATCCGGAACGCTTCGTCCATTGCACCCCCAAAACCCTCGAACTGCCAACCCAGGGTTGGATCAATAAACCGAAAAGCTCAGACGAAAAAACTCGCTAAATTAACCTATCTTGTGTCTCAAGGTTGTTGACACGCTCCGGGCTGCCGCCTTGGTAATGGTTGATCCATCGAGCTTGCGAATGGAATGCGGTTGCACCTCGAGGCAGACGACGCTGAGCAGTGCAATGACGGCTTTTAAAAGCGGCCTTACGGAAACGCCGGGAAATTCTAAAGCTCGGCGGCCCAGGATTGGGCGATGCCTGTGGCGGAGCTTGTACCAGTGGGCCCGAGGCGGTAAAGGAGCTTCCATAGCGGCGACTTCTTTTCGTAAGCGGGGTTGACGAAAACAGTCAGCGGACCGCGGGCTTGGGTAACGGCTTTGAAATCGACTGTCTTTGCTTCAGCGGCAAAGGCAAGGAGCTTGAGTTTGAGGTTAGGCCTGAAGGCGCGCCTCTTGTAGTTGAGCTGCTGATCTTTTTTTGCTTGGTCGACCTGAGCGCCACCACTGTTGTTGCCGTCCAGGTATACGGCAAGGAGGCTGCCGGCTTTGTATTTCTCGCGGGCCGCTGCGATGTCGGAGGGAGCGAGTTTTACGACTTCAGCGAGGAGCGTGCGGGCTTGGGCATGTTGTGCTTTTTCGGCGGCGTTAACGGGAGGGATGGAGTCCATGATGTCCTTCATGCTGGAGGCCATCATCTGGAGCGTGCTCGCGTCCAAGCTGGACGCTTGTTTGACTTGGTCAAGCGCCACTTGGCGGTACTGATCGCGCATCATAGCCTGCGCTTTCGCCTCGAGCCCCTGGGCGTTGCCGGACTTGGCAGACTCTTCTAATTCGGCGATAGTATCGGTGACCTTGAGGCCATGATCGACCGCGTTGTGCTGGGACTTGAGACTGGCGTTGTAAGTAGTTTCAAAGGCTGGTGACATGAGGAAACTTTTGGCGGCGAGCCCGAGTTCCTTGACAACGGCGGCGCGGCCGGCATCGCTCATTGCGAGAAAGATGGGGCGGGCAGTAGAACCGATAGTGGGGATCGCAATACCCGGTCGGAGCGTGGCGAATTCCTGGGTTGCGTAGTAACTAATGTTGGAATCGAATTTGTCGCGAGTCAACTTGAGCGTCGCAAGAGAATCCTGAAAGGCGAAGGAGAGGCCGACAAGCGCGAGAAGGGCTAAGAAAGATCGAAGCATGTTTTCAGCCTATCTCAGTTGCCTCAAGCCTCAACCGGGTTCCATATAATAGTCGCAAAGATGCCTCTTGTCATATTCATTTCGCTCCTCCTGGCCGGTTACCAGGCTGGACTCTCCGCCGAGGGTGGAAGCTTCACATTTCCGGAAGCTCAGGTTTTTCTGAAGACCTATTGCGAGGGGTGCCATCGGGGGAAGACGGCGACTGGAGGATTTCAACTCGACAAGGTGGCGAGTGAGAAATCGTTTATGGGGGAGACGCATGCCTGGACCCGTCTGAAGCTCCGCATGGAAGCGGGTGAGATGCCGCCGAAGGGTATGGCAGCGCCGACGCTTGCCGCTAGAGAAAGTTTTGTGCGCTGGGTGGATGAAAGTCTGCACCGCGAGGCTTGTGCGACAGGCATTGCTCCGGGGCTGCGGCCCCTCCGGCGTTTGAATCGCGACGAGTACACGGCGACAGTGCAGGATCTGCTCGACATACATCTTGATATCGGCCATGCCCTGCCTGCGGATGGAGCGGGCGGCGAGGGCTTTGACAATGCGGCGGAGACGCTGTTTCTGTCGCCCCTGCATTCGGAGAAGTATCTGGAGACGGCGAAGCTGGCGATGGACTTTGCGGCAAAAGAGTACAAGAGCAGGACGCGCATTCTGGTGGCGAAGCCGGGGCCGGGGATGACCGAAGAGCTGGCGGCACGCAAGATACTGCAAGTGTTTTTGCCACGGGCATTCCGGCGGCCTGTCGGAGAAGACGACGTTGCACTCTATGTCGAACTGTTCCGGGCGGCACAACGGAATGGGGAAGCGTTTGAGCCGGCGGTTTTCTTCACGCTGCGGGCGGCACTGGTGTCACCGCACTTTTTGTTCCGGATGGAGCCGGGACAGTTTGCACTGGCTTCGCGGCTTTCTTATTTCTTATGGGGAAGTATGCCGGATGAGTTGTTGTTCGATCTGGCGGCGAGGAATCAACTGGACCGTCCGGAGGTGTTGCTCCCGCTGATCGATCGGATGTTGCGCAACGACCGGTCTTTGAATTTCGCCAAGCGCTTTGTCGAGCAGTGGCTGCATACGCGGGAACTGGGGACGGAGAAGACACCGGATGCAAAGCTGTTTCCGGAATACGCAAGCGACGAAGAATTACGAGGGGACATTCGAATGCAGCCGGTGTTGTTCTTTCGCGAGATGCTTGTGAGAAAGCTATCGGTTCTGGATCTGATCGATTCGAAGGCGACGATTGGGACTTCGAATCTGGCGAAGCATTTTGGATTGACGCTACCGCTCGATAAAGGGCGGACCAAGCAGCCGCAGTGGGTGGAGCTGCCGCCAGGAAGTGGGCGAGGAGGAGTGTTGGGGATGCCTGCAGTATTGGCAGTGACGTCCTATCCATATCGGACTAGCCCAGTGTTGCGGGGTGCTTTTATACTGGATGCAATCCTGGGCACACCGCCTCCACCGCCACCGCCGAATGTGCCCTCGCTCGAAGAGGCCGTTGCGGGAGTTGCACCGAAATCCGTACGCGAGAGGCTGACCCAACACCGGGCGAACCCCAATTGCGCGGGCTGTCACAGCCGCATCGACCCGTTGGGATTTGCACTTGAGAATTATGACGCGATTGGGCGGTGGCGGGTGGAAGATGCCGGTAAGCCAGTGGACAATTCCTCCGCGATGGCGGACGGGAAGAAGCTTGTGGGAGCGGATGGGCTCAAGGCGTTGCTGCTCGAGAAGAAGGACATATTTGTGCGCAACCTGACCAACAAGATGCTGGGCTATGCGCTGGGGCGCGGGTTGACGTTGAAAGACAGTTGCACGGTGGATGCAATCGTCGCGGATATGAAGCAGAATGATTACAGCGCCGGGAAGCTGGTGGAAGCGATTGTGTTGAGTGTTCCGTTCCGGCAGGACGGTACACAGAAAGAAGCGGCCAAACGATGAAACTGACGCGCCGGACTATGTTGCGTGGGGCTGGAGTGACGCTGGGCTTGCCTTGGCTTGAGGCGATGGGAGCTCCGGCGAGCGGGAAGAATCCAGTGCGGATGGCGATGCTCTATATGCCGAATGGCGTCAATCCGCACGCCTGGACGCCAGTGGGGACAGGGCGGGAATTTGCACTCTCACCGACGCTCGCACCGCTGGCAAGTCTGAAAGACAAGATCGTCGTGTTGGGCAATTTGTGGAACGAGGCGGCCAAGGGTGGGGATGGACATTACGTAAAAGAATCGGCGATTCTGACGTGCAGGACGATCAAGAAGACGCCGGGGGCGGATATTGGCAATGGCGTGTCGATGGATCAGGTGGCGGCTCAGGGAGTTGCGCTCGAGACACCGCTTCCGTCGCTGGAACTTGGAGTCACTCCGGTTGCGATCGGCGTCGATGCGGTGGTAGGTTATACGCGGATCTATGGTTCGCACATTGCATGGAGCAACCCGACGACGCCACTGGCACGGGAGTTGAATCCCCGAGCGGTGTATGAGCGTTTGTACCGGGCTTCTTCCGGCAAGCAGCGGGATACGGCAAAGATGGACGGCTTGTTGCTCGACCGTGTGCAAGGGGATGCCAGGCGCTTGCGGACGCAGGTAGGCACGGCGGATCGTCATCGCCTGGAAGAGTATTTGAGTGTGATGCGATCGCTGGAGCAGAGGGTAGAACGATCGACGTCTGAGAGCCAGAGGAGCTGGAAGGCGCGTGTAGCAATCGATCCGAAGGCAGCTCCACCGGAGCATCCCAACGACCATGCAGAGCATGTACGAACCATGCTGGACATGATTGCGGTGGCGTTTCAGAGCGACACAACGAGAGTGTCCACTTTCATGTTCGGAAATGCGGTGAGCAATGTGAGCTTCCGTTTTCTTGAGGGTGTGAGTGCGGGGCATCACGATGTTTCGCATCACGGCAAGGACGCGGACAAGCTGCGGCAATACCAGCTCATCAACCAGTGGCATGTGGACCAATATGCATATTTGTTGAAGAAGCTGGACGGGATGAAGGAAGGGGAATCGAGCGTGCTCGACAACTCGATGATCCTGTTTGGATCCGCTCTGCACGACGGAGACCGGCATGCGATGCATAACTTGCCACTGGTGCTAGCGGGCGGTGGCGGTGGCCGGGTGATTACAGGGCAGCATATTGTTTCGAGCGAAGACAGCCCACTCGCCAATCTTTATGTGTCGATGCTCGATGCGTTCGGGACGCCGGTGGAGCGCTTTGCGGACAGCACTGGAAAGATAGCGGGGCTGATGCATACATGAAACTCTGGGGCTGGTTGCTGCTGGCGGGAACGGCGCTGGGGGCCGATTTCAACGGCACTTGGATTGGGCAAGTGGAAGTGAGAGCGGGAGTGTTGGAAGATGTCGCGTTTCACTTTGTGCAGAAGGGCCCGGTGCTGACTGGAAAGCAGTATGGCGATTTTGAGAGCACGCCGATTGTGAAGGGCACCGTGTCTGGAGAACTGTTGATGTTTGTATTGGTGCGGCAGGAGCAGAGCGGCAACGAGATCAATCAGACGCGGATCCGGTTTAGCGGGAGGATGGCGGGGGAAGAGATTGAGTTGACTCGGGAACGGGAGTCATCTGTGAGGTCGGGGTCCGGGGCGGCAGCGGCACCGATTAAGAATCTGCGGCAGACTTTGCGATTGAAGAAGCTTAGTTCATAGGATAAGATTTATGAAGTTAGTGTTGATTTTGACTGCGCTGGCCATGACAGGATCGGCCCAAGTAGTACGCTACTCGTGCGCCGGTGGAGAGAAAGTGGAAGTGAAGTATCTCGCCAAGAGCGCGGTGGCGCAGGTTGCAGGCAAGGGCAGACTGACCATGACTCAGGTGGAGGCGGCCTCGGGCGCGAAGTATAGCGACGGGTATACGGTCATCTGGAACAAGGGCAAGGAACTCACACTGGAAGCGGGCACGATGAAGCTGGAGGGCTGTGCAGAGATACCTGCCGCGACAGCCATGTCAGGGGTGTTCACTTACATGGCGGATGCGGCGAGTTTTGTGGATTGTGCAAGCGGGAAGCGCTATCCGGTGGAAATGAAGGAAGGCTATCCAGCACTGGAAAAGGCATACGGAGAGAAGCGGAAGGCACCTGGAGCGCCGTTTCTCGTGAGCTTGAGGGGAAGGGTCGAGAAGGAAACGCTGGTCGTCGAGAACTATGTTTCAGCCGATGCGAGCGGCGAATGCAGTGTAGATCCGCTGAAGGGTAAGTGGAATCTCGTGGAGTTAAAAGGCAATCCTGTCGCGGCAGGGCAGCGGCCAGCATATCTGGAGTTTCTCGCTGTAGCGGGGCGCTTAGGCGGATCTGGAGGCTGCAACCGCTTTGGCGGTACCTACAAGAAGAGCGGGAGCAGTTTGGAATTTGGGCCGCTAGCGGCGACAAGGATGGCGTGCAGCGGACCGGCCATGGATACCGAAGACCGTTTCTTTGAGGTGTTGGGACTGACGGCGAGCCATCGGCTCGGCGGGACGGAATTGAGTTTGTTGCATAAAGACGGCACGGTTCTCGCAAAG
>JBKJSR010000040.1:0-4722 GCA_046594355.1 Bryobacter sp. | reverse complement strand
TTACTACAAAGCGCGGCACGAAACGCTGGCACGGGCTTTCAGGCAGTTGATCATTCAAAGGTGACTTTGTCGAGATCGGCAATTGGCTGGGGAGACTGAAGGTTCATGTCTTCCATGGTTTCGCGCAGAATCTCCGACACGGCAAGATTCCGGTACCAATTCCGGTTTGCTGGAATGATGTACCACGGCGCATGAGCGGTGCTGCATTTTTCCATCGCCGTCTCAAAGGCCTGCATGTAGTCGTCCCAATGCTTGCGCTCTTCGATGTCGCCCATCGAGAATTTCCAGTTTTTCGAGGGATCTTTCAGCCTTTCCTGAAAGCGCTCTTTTTGTTCGTCTTTTGAGATGTAGAGGAAAAACTTGAGGATTTGCGTACCGCTCTCGACCAGCATTTCTTCAAAGTGGTTGATCTGCTTGTAGCGCTTCTGCCAGACTTCGACGGGAGCCAGATTGTGTACCCGCACGATCAGGACATCCTCGTAATGGCTGCGATTGAAGATGCCGATCTGACCCTTGCGCGGCATCGCCCGATGCACTCGCCATAGGTAGTCGTGTTCTTTTTCGCTGCCTGCAGGCACCTTAAAGCTTGTTACCGTGACGCCTTGAGGGTTGAGTCCACTCATGACGTTGCGGATGGTGCCGTCTTTACCGCCGGCGTCAATGCCCTGCAGCACAGCCAGGATTGCGCGCTTGCCTTCGATATAGAGCAGCTCTTGCAGCACGCTCAGGCGGTCGATGTTTTTCTGGAAACGAGCGAGACCCTCATCCTTGCTGGCGCAACCGGGGGTGCCGGAAGGGTCGATACCGGCTAGTTTGCAATTGCTTCCTGGCTGGACGAGCAGAGACTCGCGGATGGAACTCATTTATTGCATCTCCTCTTTGCCGGCATACATTTCGTTGATCTCTTTGGCGAAGTGCTCAATTACGATGCTCTTGCGAATCTTCATGGTTGGGGTGACTTCTCCCTGGTCGATAGAAAATTCCCGGGGCAGGATCTTGAACTTGCGGATCTGCTCGTGTGATTCCAGCTTGCGGTTCACCAGATCCACCCGGCGTTTAACGACTGCTTCGGCCGGCTCGACGGATGCGTCTACAGAAGCTGCGTTCAAGGTGAATAGCGCTGTGACAAAAGTGCGCTTGTCGCCGACCAGGACGACCTGGCTGATGATTGGTTCACCTTTGAACATGCCTTCAATGCGGTTGGGGTAAATCTTCTTGCCGTTAGAGGCAACCAGAACTTCCTTCTTACGCCCGGTGATATACCAATAGCCTTCATCGTCGACGCTGCCGATGTCGCCGGTGAGCAGCCAGCCGTCGGCAAACACCTTCGCTGTGGCTTCAGGGTCGTTGTAGTAACCGCTAAAAAGCGTTGGGCCGTTGAGAGCGATCTCGCCATCGGGCATCAACTTGCATTCAACTGTGGGGAGGAGCTTTCCGATGGAGCCGACCTTGGGCCGCAGGATCGGATTGATATGCGTGACACCGCCTTCAGTGAGGCCAAAGCCTTCAATTAACGGCACCCCCACGGCGGTAAAAAAGTTTGCCAGATCTTTGCCGAGCGGTGCCGAACCGGAGATCGCAAAGCGGATTCGGCCGCCGAGCTTCTCGCGTAGTTTGCTGAAGATGAGGCTGTCGGCCAAGCCCAGCGGAGTGGAGATCCAAAAGGGAACAGCCTTGTCGCGGCTCTTGTATTCTGCCGATTTCATAGCCAAACCCAAGCCCCCGTGGAACAAGTTTTGGATCAGCTTCGGTTTCTTTTTGAGTTCAGAAACAATGTTCGTATGAATACGCTCCCAGAGGCGGGGAGGTGCGAGCAGGAAGGTGGGCTGAACGCTCTGGATCTCTTTTGGCAGGCGCGACAAACTCTCGCTGAAGTAGATTGTCATGCCGAATTCGAGAGGCATCAACTGGAGCACAAGCCGCTGGGTAATGTGGGCACTGGGCAGGAAGGCGATGGTGATGTCGGTTGGCCCCAGAGGCAACACCGCAGGGGCTGCGGCGATGTTGGCGATGATCGCCTTGTGAGTGATCAGACCCATTTTGGGCTCGCCGGTCGAGCCCGAAGTGAGATAGATGATCGCGTAGTCTTCCGGCTTGGTCTCGAGGTGGATTCGCGTAAACATCTGGGCATCGGCAGCCATGGCCTCGCGGCCCTTTTCGCGCAATTCGTCGAGTGTCATGATGCCTTCGGCGCAGCCGGTCATGAGCACCCAGCGAATGTCCATCGGCTCCGCTCCGGAAAGACTTGCGGCGAGGGTCGCCATCATCTTCGGATTTTCGACGAAGGCGAGCTTTGCCTTGCAGGCCTGAAGTTTTGCAATGGCTTCGCCTTGCGGGTAACTGGTATACATGGCGGCGGCGGTAGAACCATTGGCGATGATTCCCATGTCGACGAAATAGAACTCGGCGCGCGTCTCGCTCTGGATCGCAACTACATCTCCGCGCACGATGCCGAGAGAACGCAGCCCGCAAGTCACTTCCTTGACGATCTGCATGTACTGAACCCACGAATAGGTTATTGGCTGGCCCCCTGGGACCGGCTGAATCAAGGCAGCGCTCTCGCCATATTTGGCCGCCGCTTCTTCCAGTGCTGTAAAGACGGTCCTCGTACTCATTTCGACGATGTTATCATCCCGGTTTGCATGAACTACGAAAGTGAATTATTCTTTGCCCGTTCGGCAGCCCGCAAGGCTGGCGAAGCGTGTATCCGCATTCTGAATCAAGGCGTTGTCGCCGAAACGAAGTCCGACCAATCTCCAGTTACCAAGGCCGATAAGGAAAGCGAACGGCTGATCGTCGGCATCCTGTCGGAGGCTTTTCCCGAGGATGGGTTTCTTGGGGAAGAAGGTGCCTGCAAAGAGAGCAAGAGCGGGCGGCGCTGGATTATCGATCCGATCGACGGCACTCGCGATTTTGTGCGCAACAACCGGCTGTGGGCGATTCTGATCGGGCTCGAAGAACATGGTCAGCCGGTTGTGGGCGTCTGTTATTTGCCGATGCTGGGAGAGATGTATTATGCGGCCAAGGGCCAGGGGGCGTTCTGGGATGGTACTCCGATTCAGGCGAGTGCGATCGATACGGCAAAGCAGGCAGTGGTTTGTGTAAACAAATTGAACGGCGTATTGAAGCCGCCGTTTGGACCACGGCTGCTCGACTGGCTGGCTGGCTTTTGGTGCGTGCGAGTCTTTGGTGGAATCTATGACGCCATGCTCGTGGCTAGCGGCCGCATGGAGATCTGGATGGAGCCGAGCGTGGCCCCTTGGGATCTTTGCGCACCAGTCTGCATCCTGCGCGAAGCGGGGGCCAAGTTTTTTGCGCTCGACGGAAAGGACTCTATTTACGAAGGCAATGGCGTGGCTTGCGCACCAGGGATGGAGTCCGAGGTGCGGCGCTTTCTCGGTCTCTAATCGCTAATCGTTACTTTCTTGACGTTGTCGTCGGGCAAGCGGTCGATCAGCAGGCGGAAGGGGTCGATGCCGGCTTTTTCCGGTAATTCATCGACCACGAACTTGTACTGGCTCTTGCCGGATTTCATCTGAATGCGCTCGCGATGGAGCGATTTGCCGTAACGTTTATCCTTTCCCGGTTTGGCGAAAGCGCCGATCTCGATGAAGTCGTTTACGGGTGCTTCGGTCTCGTTGCCCTTCTCGTCGGCCTTGAACTTTTTGGTCTCGACTTCGATCGTGACTTCGTACTTTCCATTGGGCAATTTCTTGGCTTTTGCTTCGGTGGTACGGTTGCCAAATAAGGTGATGTCTTCGAAGAGATCTTTGATCAGGTAACGCAGGTTTTCTGGAGTTTCTTCGCGGAACGAATCGATCAGATCGTGCGAGGTTGGATAGGGCGCAGCGGCATAGGCGAATTTCGTCACCATCTTGCGCAGCGCCCGGTTCACGGCCTCTTCGCCGATCATTTCCTTGAGGTAGTACACCGCGACGCTGCCCTTACGGTAGTGGATGTAGCCCTGCGCGGCTTCCACCGTAAGCAGGGGGCGCTCCTTTAGCAACTCGCGTCCGCGCGAGCGCAGGTAGCGATCCATTTCGTATTCGAGAAATTTCCGCATCATGTCGCGGCCAAATTCATGCTCCATCACCATCAGCGATGAATACTGCGCCAGCATTTCGCTGAGAGCGGTCGCTCCCTGCATGTTGGCCCCAATGACCTGATGCGCCCACCATTGGTGCGCCATCTCGTGGGCGACAACGTAGTAGACCATGTCGATATCGTCGGGCTTGTCGAGTTTGGCGATGAAGCCGATGGATTCCGAATAAGGCATGCTGCCAGGGAAGGCCTGCGCAAAGCCGGCAACGCGGGGGAACTCAATGATACGGGCTTGTTTATGGCCGTATGGTCCAAAGTTCTTGGTGAAGTAATCGAGAGATTTCTGGATCGATTTCATCATCTTGGGCACATTCCAGGTGTGCTCGGAGTGATAGTAAACCTCGGTCTTGATGCCGTTCCATTCTTCACGCGCTACGGCGTAGCGGGCGCTCATGAACGAGTAGAAATTTAAGCTGTCGCGGTCGAGCTTGTACTCAAAATACCTGCGGCCTCCGGCCGTCCATTCTTTCTGCAAGGATCCCGGCGCAATCGCGATCTGATCTGGAGAAGTAGAGATCTTCGACTCGACACTCACCCAATCGGAACTGTTGGAAATATAGGTGCTCATGCAGTTGGCGGTGCAATTGCGCTCGAGCTTCGGCATCAGGTCTTTTTCAGGCA
>JBKJSR010000586.1:0-7391 GCA_046594355.1 Bryobacter sp. | reverse complement strand
AGGCGAAGCTTGCGGGGCGATGGTTATTGAGCGCATCGCAGCCTGGCAAAGGGCAGTTTACGGGTGAGGTTTCGATCGAGCCGGGTGCGACACCGAAACCTCACCCGTAAACTGCCCTTTGCCAGGCTGCGAGGCGCTCAATAACCATCGCCCCGCAAGCTTCGCCTGTCGCCGCGAAGCAGTCCACTCGGCCCATTCTTTGGACTCGAGCGGAAAGTCCTTTTTCATCTGTTCGATCGCCTTCTCCACCGGTGTTCGAAGATCGGTTCCCGGAGGAGGAGGGGGCAAGGTCGTATTGCGCCGCTGCCCGCGAAAGCTATTCCATTCCACAACCGGGAAAAACCCGATATGCATATTCACCAGCAAATCCCACTCTTCCGGAGCACGCCGCCAGTTCATCGCCTGTCCATAGGGATGGCAACTCACGCACGCCTCACGTACGACTTCCGGATATTTTTCCTGGTCGAGGTGCCGCTTTTCAAAGTAGTAGATTCCCGGTTTTGCTTCTTCGGGCGCAAGCCCGTGCTGATCGCTCAGATACTGCACGATCTTGCGTGCATCGTCTGGAACGAGTGTTAAGCCATGCAGCCGCACCATCCGTTTGATGGCCTGCTGCCAACCCTCCGGCGCGGAGCGTAACCAGGAGATTCGACTTAGATTCCCTTTGTCATCCTTGCGGTGGCATCCAGAACATTTCGCAACAACCAGGGGATCTGTGACAGGGATCTGGGCGAAGAGTCCAGATGCGAAAGCGATCAAACCGACGAGCTTTCGCATATTGAAGATAGGTATAGCATAGTGACCGAAGAATATGAAACTCTCACGCCGCAATTTCCTCCAAGGTGCCGCACTTTCTCTTCCCCTGATCGAGAAAGCAAACGCTGAACTCAAGCGGATGAAAATCACCCGCATCCGGTATTACGAATCTCCCATCTCCCGCCCGATGGTCAACCAGAGTTTCCATGTCGTCACCATTGAGACCGACGCAGGGATCACCGGTATCGGCGAGGGCGGCTCACCAGACCTGATGCGGCAGCTTTCGGCGCAGTTGATCGGCGAAGATCCCACTCGCATCGAGCGCCTCTGGCAGACGATGTTCCGGGGCCTGTTCTATCCCCCAGGCCGTGAAAAAACTCACTCCATCGGAGCCCTCGATCTAGCCCTTTGGGATCTCAAGGGCAAGGCTCTGGGCGTGCCCGTTCATCATCTTCTCGGCGGCCTTTCGCGCGATCACGTCGAATGCTACTGCACCGGCTTTCCGAATCCGAAAAAGCTGAACCTGGTTGAAAATTCCCGCGAGTGCGTCGAATATGGCTTCCGCGCTTTTCGCACTTCCGTCGCCGACCCCGGCGCGGGCAACGCCTTTCAGAATCGCGCTATGGTCCAGAAGACCCTGCAACAGTGCCAGCAGATCCGCGAAGGCGTTGGCAAGGCCGGCGATTGGGCCATCGACTTTCATACCCGCCTCGACTTTGCCGACGCCGTCAAGCTCAGCGGACTGATCGAGCATCTGGAGCCCTACTTTGTCGAAGACCTCGTCCGCAGCGAGAACAATAGCGTTTATAAGCAGCTTCGTCCCATGGTCAAAGTCCCCATCGCCGTGGGTGAACAGCATAGCCACCGCTGGGATATCAATGAGCTCATCGAAGGCCGCCTGATCGACTACAACCGCGTCTCGATCCCCAACTGCGGCGGCATCTCCGAATACATGAAGCTCTCGGCGCTTTGCGAAACGCACTATGTCGGCCAGACGCCCCACTTCACCGGCCCGATTGGCGAGGCCGCTCTCGTCCACTGCACCGGTGTTTTCCCTGGACCCGTGCTGATGGAAATGACCGGTGCCGCAATCGACCTCCCGCACAAGTTCTATCTGCCGGAATGCTTCGACCATAAGGCCGGTAAGCTCTATCCGAACAACCGCCCCGGTCTCGGTGTCACTTTTGATTCCTCGAAGATCAAAATGTTTTGGGAAGTCACGAAACACGACCAACCCATCCCGCGCTTCCATCGTCCGGACGGCAGCCTGACAAACTGGTAACCTCACCAGTTATGAAGCGTCGCGAATTCGTATCCGCCATGCCGGTAGCGGCATTAGCCGCTCAAGTCGGCTCCGCAACGATTGTCAAGCCCAGAGCTTTGCGCCCTGGCGATACCGTTGGCCTGGTCAGCCCGAGCACCTTTGTTGCCGACCCCAACCAGTTGCAGACCATGCAACTCACCGCGCAGATGTTCGGCTGGAAGACCAAGATCGGCAAGCAGGTAGGCAGACGCGAGGCCAAGCTTGGCGATAGTATTCCGGGCCGCATCGAAGACTTGCACACTATGTTTGCAGACCCCGTAGTGAAGGGCATCATCTGCGTTCGCGGCGGCTATGGAACTCCGCAACTTCTCGATGGCCTGGACTACGAATTGATCGGTAAGAATCCGAAAATACTGCTCGGCTATAGCGACATTACCGGCCTCCATCTCGCCATCCATCAGAAGACCGGCCTCGTCACTTTTCACGGTCCCACCGGCATTTCACCCTTTACCGAGTTCTCGCAAAACTGGTTCCAGCGGGCCATCGGCATCAAGCCGATGGGCGTCCTTGGCAACCCCACTGAGCGCAATGCATTCCGGCCCGGTCATCCCTTGCGCACCATCAAAGGCGGCAAGGCCAAAGGCAGGCTCATCGGCGGTAACCTGTCTCTCGTCAGTTGTCTGATGGGCACCCCACACGAGCCCGATGTTCGTGGAAAAATCTTCTTTCTTGAAGACATTGGCGAAGAGCCCTACCGCATCGACCGTATGTTGCAGCAGCTTGCCCTGGCGGGCAAATTCGACCAGTGCGCGGGCGTCGTTATCGGCGAATGCGTCGATTGCGGACCGCGTCAATTTGAACCGTCGATTACCTTCAACTACACGCTTGGCGAAGTGCTCGATCGTGTTTTCTCTAAAGTGAAAGTGCCTGTCTTTCACGGGCTCCTCATCGGGCACACAGCCGACCAGATTACGCTCCCGATTGGCGTGATGGCTTCGATGGATGCCGACCGCAAGGAACTGATCATTGAAGAGGCCGCTGTCAGCTAGCGTGAGCGAAGACAAGCACATTCCGTACGAAACATTGGCCCGCTACGTGTCGAATCAGATTGATCGCGACGAGCGCGAAAGTGTGGAGCGCCACTTCAAGGATTGCGCGTTCTGCCGTCAGGACCTTGCCGACGCCCAGAACTGGCAGACACAAAACCCGGCACCCAAAAAGAAGAGCTGGTGGCCCTGGTCCTGATTGGCGGAAGCCAGTGGGAGTCGAACCCACCAGAGACGCGGAGCGCCTCTCACTGGTTTTGAAGACCAGACCCAACACCGGCTAGAATTGGCTTCCGTCACAATAATTACATGCAAAGACGCGCACTGCTGGCTGCCTTGGTAACCAGCGCCAAAGGCCAATCCAAACTCCCCATTCTCGGCACTGGTGAACACCGGTATGAGGCGACGCACGATTGGGCACAGCTACCCTCCAGCATTCGCTTCGGCAACACCCATGGCATCGTAGTTACCGAAGACCGCCGCGTCGTCATTGCCCACACCGTGCATAAGAGTAGCGAAAGTCCCGACGCCATCTGCATCTTCGACGACAAGGGCCAGTTCATCAAGAGCTGGGGTGCCGACCTGCGCGGCGGCGCGCATGGCCTTGTACTGCGCAGGGAAGGCGGCACGGAATTTCTATATCACTGCGACAACGTAAAGGGCTTTGTCCGCAAGACCACCCTCGATGGAGAAGTCGTCTGGGTGATGCAGGCACCGATCGCGAGTGGCGTCTATGCAAAGGCCAGTGAATTCAAGCCCTCAACGCTTGCCATCTCCCCCAATGGCCACGTCTATGTCGCCGATGGTTATGGCAAGTTCTATATCCATCACTTCGACGAGAAGCTGCGCTGGATCAGGACTTTTGGCGGTAGCCGGGAACTGATGGACAAGAACAAGGACAGGGAAACAGCCAAGGGAACCACGATCTGGCCGCACGCCATCGCGATCGACTCGCGTGGCAGCAGGCCACTGCTGATGGTGGGAGAACGTGGTGCAAATAGCCGCATTCAATACTTCACGCTTGATGGCAAGCCGCTGCATTCGATCAAAGAAGGTGTGCGCTGGCCGAGCACCTTCGACTTCCACAAGGGACTCATGCTGATGCCCGACCTCAAGGCGGTGGTGACACTTTTTGATGTCAACAACAAGCCACTTGTTCAGCTTGGCGATGGCCGCCAGCCGGACGGCAAGACTTACGAAGGCCTCCGCACGCAGGGCAGCGAAGCATTCACACCGGGCCAGTTTGTTGCGCCACACGCAGCGAGCTTTGATCCCGACGGCAACATCTTTGTTGCGGAATGGGTTGAAGTAGGCCGGATTACGAAGCTGCGCAAAGTTGCCTGAAGTTCAGGCGACGTAGCTGCCTTTGATGCCAAGTTCTTCGGCTTTCTCTTTCATCGCCTCGATGCAAAACTGAATGTGCGCTTCGAGGTCAACCCCCAGCTCGATGGCTCCCTGCGTGATGTCGCTGCGATTCACCGCGCGGGCAAAGCCCTTGTCCTTCATCTTTTTTAGAACACCCTTGGGCTCCACTTCGAAGATGCTGCGGGTGGGTTTTACATAGGCGACCGCTGTCAGAAAACCAGCCAGTTCATCGCAGGCGAACAACGACTTTTCCATCAGGGAATCTCGCGAAACACCTGTAAATTCGGCATGCGAAAGGATTGCCCGGCGGATCTCCGCACTGACTCCTCGGGCCTCAAGCATCGCTTGCCCCAAGGTAGGATGATCGGGTAAATTCGGATGGATCTCCCAATCGAAGTCATGCAGGATTCCCGTAACAGCCCACTTCTCGGGATCTTCTCCATAGTGGCGCGCATATGCCTCCATGCAAGTCCCGACGCCGAGCATGTGGCGGCGCAAGCCATCGCTCTCGACATGCTCGCAGACAATCGCCCAAGCTTCTTCTTTGGTCATAACGAAGCCAGTTTATCTACCCACTCGCGAGGTACCGTCACATTGCCGCCAACACCGCGCCCAAGCAGGACCTTCGGCTTAATGTCTCCGTGATAATCGGAGCCTCCCGATGGTGCAAGGCCGTAGCGTTCGGCAAGCGTTCCGTATCTGGTCCGGGCGACTTCATCGTGATCCGAG
Source organism: Bryobacter sp. (assembly GCA_046594355.1). Classification (GTDB taxonomy): domain Bacteria; phylum Acidobacteriota; class Terriglobia; order Bryobacterales; family Bryobacteraceae; genus Bryobacter. The sequence goes on along the minus strand of JBKJSR010000586.1, from coordinate 2,231 downwards.
TGCATCACTTCCAGGCCGAGCAAACCCGCTTCGACCTGTTCGCGGATGAATGCTTCTTCTATGTCCGGATCCTTCATCCCAAGCCGAATCGGGTGGGCCAAAACGGGCACGCCACCAAACTCGCGAACCTTGCGTATGGCATCCGGAGTCTGCGGGTCTTCCATCAGAACAAAGCCTGGCGCATCCTCGCCGATGTATTTGTTGAATGCTTCGCCGATCGTTTTCACATAGCCCTTCGCGATCAGCACCTTAGCAAAATGGACACGTCCCGTGATCGTGCGCCCTAGTGCCTCCGCCTCGGCGACTTCTATGCCGACACCGAGACTGCGAAGCCGTTCGGCAAGCCTCCGGTTCCGTTCCCGCCGGTATTCGAGCATGTGAGAAAGCCATAGTTCAAAGGCTTCGGGAACGGGAGGATGAAACCAGTAAGCCAGAAGATGAACACTACGATTACGTGCCTTTGTACTGATTTCGACCCCGCGGATCAAGCGGATGCCAAGCTCCGACGCACGAGCTTGCGCCGCTGGATGGGCGCTGAAAGTGTCGTGATCCGTAATTGCAAGAGTAGTGACACCAGCCGCAGCGGCTTTGTCGATGAGGCTCGAAGGAGAATCTGTTCCGTCGCTCTCGAATGTATGGGAATGTAAGTCGACCATCCTACAGGATAGCCAAAAGCCTAATTCTGGACATGAACACTCGGGTCGAATTCGAAAATTTCCCCTGCGAGATTTACAGTTAACCGTCCGGAACCCAAGATCTTCTTTTCGATGTTGTAAAAGAGCGCGCCGTCGGTCGATTCCCCGGGCGCAATCCTGGTTTTGACAAAAGCAATCGCGCTGGTCGCAGCGGCCGCTTTTAGCTTCGATCCACCCAACTCGCCGATTGCGCTTTGCCGACGCTGTTCATAACCGTTACTGGATTGCATGCGCTGCAAGCCGTAGAGGCCAACTTCGTAGGTGCCAACCAGTTTGATTACATCATCGCGATTGGCGCGATCGAGCATGCGCCTTACCACTTGTCTTGCGGGCAGTGCTTTCTCCGTCGATCCGTCATCGCGGCGGAATATGAAATCTTCCGGATCGACACCATAGATGTACTTGGACCCATTGGCAACGGCAACCTGCAACACTGTGTAGCCCTTGAGCTGCGAGGGCAGGGTTGCAAACATGACGGTGACACCGCTCTTGGTGAGAGTCTGATATTTCAATCCATTCGACTCGAATTCGATCACCTGCGCTTGCGCGCAGAAGAGCGCGACGAACAACCCGAAAATCAATGTGGAGAGAAGCCTCACAATCTAATGATATTCCTTGCCATTGAGTCGGCTATTTGGCAACTTCGCCAGTTCAATGCGAAGCACCCGATTATTGGGATGATCGTCGGCGACCGATCGATCTTCATCGGCAAGCGGATCACGAAGGGAAGGCTACCAACGAGGTAGTCGCGAAAGCCTCGCGTGAACCAGAAATCCTGGATAGCCGGGTCGATGGTTTGCAGTCGGCTCTGGGGCCGCATCAGAGTTGAGAACCAAGGCAGGCAAGAGCAGAAGTGCAAAACGGTTCATCTTAATTTTGGTCTCAATTTTTCGAGCTCTTTCTTGAAGAGTGAATTCTCTGGAAAGTCCTGGCTCAGCTCGGCCAGCTTCATCTCGGCTGCGAGAGGTCTCTTTTCGCGCACATCAATGATGGCCAGGAGGATTTTTGCGAAGGGTCCGAGGTATTTTCCCCTATCGACGACGGCCTTGAGGCGCTCGACCGCGAGGGTCTTATTGCCTTCGGCTTCTTCAAATCGAACAAACCATTTTATGAAGAAGGGTACGGAGCCGAGCAAGTACTCCGTGAGGCCGGTGGTCAGATAGGCATCGGTATAGCCGGGATCGATCTTGAGAAGTTTGACGGCATAGGAGTGAGATTCTTTGGCGTGAACGAGGCTGCCAAGCTGGCGCTTTTCGACGAGGCCCATGTAGTCGGTGATGAGTCCTGCGTCGAGGCAGAGAGCGAAGAGAGCGGTTTTTTCATAAGCGTCCGCGACGAGGCGGGCACGCGCCATCGCCTTGGATTGTTCGATCGCCGCAAGAAATCGATCTTTCAGTTTGGCGTCGGGAATGAGCTTTTTCTCGCTCATGACTCGCTTGTTGCTCGAGAAAAATTCCGCCTCGAGAATGGAGAGGCGGTCGAGTTCGCGGAACAAGAGGGCAGATGCACGAAAGGTGTAGCCAAGCGGGTCTTCGG
>JBKJSR010000535.1:0-4945 GCA_046594355.1 Bryobacter sp. | reverse complement strand
TCCGCCGTTGATGGAGATCGAGGAGAGCTGGATGCCGCGGTCGGCAAAGCCGGACGATGTTGGACCTGCGTTCGATTTGACGCTGGGCATCAGCAGGGCGAGAGCAAGGGCGTTGCGGCCGTTGAGGGGAAGCTCGCTGACGCGCTTCTGATCAACGACTTTGCCGATGGATGTATTCGATGTATCGACGAGCTGGGCTTCGGCTTTGACTTCGATCGATTCCGTGACCTGGCCCACGTCGAGCCGAACGTCGACCTGTGCGCGCTGGTCCACCTGGAGCTGCAAACCGGTGCGGACGACTTTGCGGAAACCCTGTTTTTCGACGGTAACTGTATAATCGCCGACGGCGAGGTTTGGTGCCTGGTACAGGCCTTCGCCGGTAGAACGTGTTTCGAGGCCCGAGTTGGTTGCGGTATTGGTTACTTTAATCAAGGCACCAACGACCGGTGCTCCGCTCGTGTCGGTTACCGTGCCTAGAATTGTGCCGCGACCCTGTTGCGCGAAGTTGGGCAGGCTGGTCAGCAGCAAGAGTGGAAGTATTAATTTGCCTGTCAGTTTGGTCTTCATGGAAATTCCTAAAATCTGGAGTAATCTATCCCATTGCCGCTACGATGGCGGCTAGCTATACATGAATTCCGCGCTTGCCGTGCAGTTGGCAGATGAGGTGACACGCACCCAGTGGGCCGAGAAGCCTTCGGGGAAGATATGTTTAGCATAACCGTTCACGGCAACGCGTTCATATCGTTCCCAAGAACCATTGCCCAGGAAGTCGATTTCGATGTCCACCGTGGTTGCCTTGTCGGTTTTGAGGTGGACCATTTTGTGCTGGAATCCGGTCATGAGGAAGGGCTCGCTGGGCTGACCGGCTTTGACCGCAGTGCGGCGCCACGGACCACCCCAACCAGCGGGCTTGCCCCACTGCCAGAGGTCGTCGGTCTTGCCGAACCAGATGCCCGACTGGGGTTGACCGGCGTAGCGGTTGTTGTCGGCGTTGGGTGAGGTGGTGTTGCCACCGAGAGCGAGGAGACCGCGGAAGGCGGTGAAGTCCGGGATGATGCGCAAGTGGCTGCAGATGGGCTTGACGCCCCAAATGGCATCTTCAAAGGCGATGGGGTTCAGCTCGTAGAGCAGGCCGTGGATGTCCATGAGGAAGTGTTCCGTCTCGACTTCGCGGATACGCATCCACTCGGTTTGCCAGGCCTGGTTGTGTACGTGCCCGCCCTTGGGAAGGCGATAGCGCTGCCATTTGCCTTTAACAAGCGCCGAGAAGAGGACGGAACTTTCGTCCCATCCAGTAGTGAAGACGATGTTGCCCATGTTTTCGCGGCCCATGCATTCCATGTGGGGCTTGGTGCTCAATACCCGCCACTTGGTGCCGTCGAACTCTGCGAGGCCGGGATTCTCTTCGCCAAAGTCGTAATAGCCGTTGTTGGCAACGACGACGCGGCCTTGGCCGGTGTAACCGCCCTTGAAGTGAGGCCGGCGTGGAAGCGCGAGGGTTTTCGTGAGGTCCTCAAGGAGGGTGGCCTTGAGTGTGTTGACGTCGAGTTCGAAGAATTCTCCTTCCATGCCGAGCATGTAAACGCGATTGGCAGGGTCTTTGAGGTGGGCGAAAGTAGCGGTGAGACGGATGTTTTTCAGATCTTCGATGAAGCGCCATTTGCCAGCCATGTCGATGGCATAGGGGCCGACGATTGCCTGGTTACTTTGCTTGTGAATGAAGCGGTTGGCGTGGGTGCCATTGTGGACGTGGATCAATTCTGTTTTCAAGGTTTCGTCAATGCGATAAAGGCCAAGACCTGAACCTGTTGGGGAATTGTGCGAGTTGTAGGTGATGGCCCAGAGGGCGTCTGCCCAAGGCATCAGCGCACCGACGCCGCATTCCGACCTCGCCGGGCCGCTATCGGACTTCAATCCGATATTCGGCAAATTTCCCGTCTGACCTTGTCCAAAAGCAAACGGCGCGGCCAGCATGCCAGTCAGTAGTTCTCTGCGATTCGTCTTCATAGCTGCATTGCACTATGACGAAGTCGAGCTTTGAAAGCCAGCAATTCCCTGTTTCACGGACGTTCTCTGGCAAGTGGCTTTGTCTCCAATCACTTGCCAAGGGTTACAAAAACGTTATATCTTGCCAGTAGTGCAGTCTGGGCTCAAACCATCTCCTTTAGAACGCCGTCAAGCCATCGAGGCGCTTCTCGCGAGCGAGACGTTTCGCCGGTCTGATCAACTCAAGCGCCTGCTCAGCTATCTCTACGAACAAGCTGAAATTGGGAGGATCCACGAGGTTACTGAATACGAACTTGGCACGATCGTTCTTGGGCGACCGGTAGGCTTTTCGCCAGACACCGATTCATCGGTTCGTACCCGAATGCACGGGCTGCGTCAGAAGCTGGAAGAGTACTATCGCGACGGGACATGTGGGTCTGCATTGCGGCTCGAAATCCCCAAAGGATCCTATCGGCCGCAATTCAGCATTGCTTCGATGGAGGTGGTAGTGCTGCCCCCCTCGCGGCACCACTGGGTTGTTTACGCTGCAATGCTTGCTCTCTTGGGAGTGGGTCTCTTTTTCTTTCTGCGAACGCGTGCTACGAATCCTCTTGAGACGCTATGGCAACCTGTCCTTGCTTCCCCACAGCCTCCGGTTCTCCTTGTTGCTCAACCTATCCACATTTGGGTACGCGACGTCCAGGGCCAAGCAGAACCGCTTGACTATAGACATTTCCCCGATCCGGTTCCCAGTTCGCCCCAATTCCTGACTTACATCACGCCTCGCTTGCGTGAGAATGCGAAAAGAGTTTTGCATGCAAGCCCTAATGCGACACTATGGGGCGATGCGGCAGGAGCTGCGGGGGCCGCGCGTTTTCTGGCCTTTCGCCATGTTTCCTCCGAGTTCCTGCCCGAGTCTGCGCTTAAGGGGGAAGTGTCTCTTCGCGGACGCGCTGTGCTTGCCTTCGGCAGGCCTGAATACAGCCCCGCCATCAAACGCTATCTACTCTCCACCGGTGGCTACACGGTGGGCATGTTGAACGAGATCCGTCATTACTCGATATACCGCCCGGCTGATCCGAAGGACCGCTTTCTCAACACTTTTCCTCCGAATGAAGTAAACCATGGACTGATTACCGTGCTCAAGGATGGTCCGGCGCGCGTATTCGTTTTCTCAGGGATTACGTCGGACGGCACGATGGCTGGTCTCGATTACTTTACAAATGAAGAATCGGTGGCTCAGCTCTGGCGGCTTCTCGAAAAGGAAGGCCATGCGGAATGGCCACAAGCCTTTCAGGTGGTGCTTCGCGTCACTTCCAGTTCGGGCTACGCCATGGCCGCCAAGTACGAGAAGCATCTGGTTCTGCAAAAATAAAGTATGGCCGTACACATCAAACTGACCAGTATCATCGTTGACGATCAGAAGAAGGCGCTCAATTTTTATACAGACATCCTTGGATTCGTGAAGAAAATGGACATCCCTATGGGACCCGAGCACCGGTGGCTTACGGTGGTGTCCGCCGCCGCACCAGATTGGCTTGAACTCGTTCTCGAGCCCAATGCCAATCCGGCGGCTCAGGCCTATCAGCAGGCGCTTTTCGCTCAGAAGATCCCACTTACGATGCTCTTCACCGAAGACCTTAACGCGGAACACGCGCGGATTGCAGGCCTCGGTGTCCCTTTCTCCATGCTACCTACCGCGATGCCCTGGGGCCAGATGTCCGTTTTGAACGACACCTGCAGCAACCTCATCGCGCTAGCTCAGGTTTAGGGAAGCATGATCCTGCTCCAGGCTTTGCTCGTGGCCCAAGTGATGGAGTGTCCGCTGGAACCGGAATTGCGTTTGGCTCCCGTGGGGGATTATCGGCCTTTGACATTGTCAAGGAGGGCGGCGGCAAAGGGGTTTGAATCTTGGGGTGGCGTGGTGCGTGGTTCGTCCGTTGCATTGACCCGACGGACGGCCGACGGGGCTGTTGGACTGATAGTGGGCGGCGCTCCCGCGAGTTTGCGGCCGATGGGCATGATGGGAGTTGAGGGAGTTGTGCAAGTTGCATATGGTCAACATGGATTTGGGCGTGCGCCGTTGGGCGTGCGGGTGTTTCGTGGGGCGCTCGGGTTTGGGGCATCCAGTGTGACGATTCAGGCGACTGCCAATGTTTATGCCGCAGCGCGGTGCGGGGGGCGTGTTGCTGTTTTTGATGTGGATTGGAAGGGGCCGCAGGGTCTGGATGTGAATGCCGATGGGCATGTGGATGTGAATTCGCCTGCGGAGTTTGCGCGAGTGCGTGGTGGTGCCTTTGAACTGGATGGCAAGGCTTTTGTCATGGAAAAGGTGGATTGGGGACGACGGGTGCTAGTGATGAGGGAGACGGCTATGGAGCCGCGATTTGCAGTGGGCGAAGTGTTGCCGGATTATTCTTATGTGGATCGATTGGGGGAGACGCGGCGAATCAGCGAGCATGGAGAGCCGTTCACGCTGATCGATTATTGGGCTTCGTGGTGTGGGCCTTGTATTGCCGCTTTTCCGCAGTTGAAGGCGATTGCAGAGTCGCATCATTTGACGGTGTTGGGCGTGAATGGGGATGAGGATGCGGGGGCGGCTTCACGGACGCTGGCGCAGTTTGAGGTGTTGTGGCCGGATGTGCAGTCGACGGCACCGGCGGGGTTGTTCGATTATCGGTTGCGGGTGAGTTTGTATCCGACTTATCTGTTGCTGGATGCGGCGCGGAAAGTCGTGTTGCGGACAGAGAGCACGGTGGAACTCATTGAAGAAATTCGACGGATGGCACCCGCTCGAAAAGTTCGTTGACTGAACTGTAACCATTTTGTAACATAGATTCATGCGGCTTTTTGCGGTACTTCTGCCGCTCTTTTGTTTCGGGCAAGATTGGGGGAGCCTGCACATTGTGAACGGGATTTTGCCTCTAAGCCAGAAGCTGACAGTGCAGCTTCATAGCCG